>NZ_JAPEIB010000015.1:0-100321 GCF_028823735.1 Algoriphagus sp. NF | reverse complement strand
ATTTTAACCAAAGAACATACTCCGATCACAATCGGAGAGGAAGCAGGTTAGCTAGGGACTTTTTTGCGTTTGTCTGGATTTTTAATGAGTTCATCGATATTTTTTTAGGATCTTCATGCTATGTCACAATTTGAGTTCATAACCAACTCAAACGATTTATCATGAAAAGATTCAGCGCTTATTTTGCAGTAGGAGCTCTCCTGGTTTTACTCAATTCCTGTGTCTATTCCCTTTTTCCAATTTACACGGAAGACACACTGGTTTTTATCCCGGAGCTAGTCGGTCGTTGGCAATTGCCTGAGGAAGATGGGGATTACATTGAATTTACCAGAATGTCTGAAGAGGAGGATTTGGTGGTCAGTTCGGCAGATTCTTCCACAGATCAATCCCAAGAAGAATATACCGATTCGGTAACCGTCGGCGATATGACAATTCGCTATAATGCGGCCGATGGAATGAAAGTCAATGGTAAAATGACTTATAATCGGGATTCTATTCGGATGTTTTATGAAGAAATAGCCAAAAAGAGTATTGCCAAAACTGATTCCCCAAGTTCTGATGTGGGTATTGCACTTGATGCAATGGGGAAAACTTTTGAAGCTTTGGGAAATACCGTAGAAGCCGTTTCCAAGGTAAGCAAGCGTTCCGCTAGCATCAAAGGAACAGCTTATTCTAATTTTGAGGAAAGCTATCGAGTCAGCGTAATGGACAATGGGAAGTTGATTGAATATATCGGTCACATAGCCAAAATCGGGAAAGATTATTTTTTGGACATTTTTCCTCTTGCTGAGTATTCCGATGATGGTTTTGGGTCCAATGTCTTACCCGTTCATACCTTCTTGAAGCTTCGTCTTACTGGGCAGAAATTGGTTTTGACTCCCTTTGATCTGGAAAAGCTTAATCGCCTTTTTGAAAGCAATCTTATCCGGCTCAGACATGAGAATGTCGATGGGACCGTTTTGATTACGGCACAGCCTAAAGAAATTCAGAAGTTTCTCGAGCGATATTCTGAAGATGAGACAGTATTTGAAGACGCTGATATTTACGAAAGGATAGACTCATGAAGGGCATACCAACGATTTTGAATAAGAAATGGATTCAGCATGGAGCCTTTTGGGTACTATCCATATATGCCATCGGGAGCTATTTTTCCATAGCCAGCCTCTTCAAGTTTATCGACTTTTTTTACTCTCTGTTGTTTCACGTCCCCTTGGTGTTTTTGGTCTATGTGAATTTGAGGGTGTTGATTCCGAGGTTTCTTGAGAGGGAAAAGTATCTCCTTTATTTTGCCAGTATTCCCATGCTTCTTTTGGCCAGTTATGCGGTGCACGAATTGACCTTTGAGGTGATTTTCCCCTTGATGGATTCGGACTACTACATGGTCTCATTTACAGAGTGGCAGATTTTGATTTTTATATTTGTCATCTATCTCGTTTTGACAACCTTGATCAAGTTGTCCAAGTCTTGGTACAAGCTACAAGAAGTAGAAAAAGAGAATCTTTCCCTCGAGTTGAATTCACTGAAAACCCAGATTAATCCTCATTTTCTGTTCAATAGCCTGAATAGTATTTACTCCCAGGCTTTGGGAAAAAGTGAGCAAACAGCGGAGACCGTTTTGGAACTTTCCAATCTCCTTCGCTACATGCTCTATGAAGTAAGCGAAGAAAAGGTACCTCTTTCCAAAGAGGTGGAGATGCTGGAAAATTACATCGAATTGCAAAAGCTTCGTTTGGACGATCATTCGCAGGTTGACTTTTTGGTCAAAGGAGAATTAGCTTCTGCCATTGTGGCGCCCTTGCTTTTCTTTCCTTTGGTAGAAAATGCCTTCAAGCATGGCATGAAAGGGGAAACCAAAGCTGGGTTTGTCCAAATCGCATTAAGCGTAGGCACTCAAATAGTCTTTGAAGTGAGGAATAATCTGGGGAAAGTAGATGATATGGAAAGAGGTAAGTATGGAGGCATTGGCCTGGAAAATGTCCAAAGAAGGCTGGAGTTGATCTATCCAGAAAGGCATGAGCTACTGGTGAAAAAGAGTGCGGAAGAGTTTTTTGTTAAATTGACTTTATCATGATTAAGTGCGCCATTATCGATGATGAACCTTTAAGCCGGGATATTTTAAGACAATTTATTGAGGATCATCCGGACCTGATTCTAACTGCTGAATATAAAGATGCCCTGGAGGCTATTTCCGGACTTGAAAGACAGTCGGTTGACCTCCTGCTCTTAGATATCAATATGCCCAAGCTCTCAGGTGTCAATTTTTACAAATCCCTTCAGGAAAAGCCCTTGGTGATATTTACGACGGCATATCCTGAGTTTGCTTTGGAGGGTTTTGAATTGGATGCGGTCGATTACCTGATGAAGCCTATCGCTTTTGACCGCTTTTTGCAGGCTATCCAAAAGGTGAAGAACCGACTCAAAACTACATCTGAGGAGACTCCGGAGCATATTATGCTGAAGGTGGATAAGAAGCTTTATCGAGCCGCTTTTGATGATATCTTATATTTAGAAGCTTTTGGGGATTATGCGAAGGTTCACTTGATAAATCAGGTGCTGATTATCACTTCGACCATGAAAAGGCTGGAGGCAGAGCTGCCCTCGGAGCTCTTCGTGCGGACCCATAAGTCTTACCTCATCAATATTTCCAAAGTGGAATTTATTGAAGGGAATCAGGTGAAAATTGGGAGTGGAATGATACCAATAGGTTTGCGATACCGGGAGGTAGTTTTGGGGAAACTGAGATAGAGCGTAAAGTATCCAACTTGTGTTCTTTTGCTTTTACAGAAGCGTGATATTTTTCACTTCTCTCATCTTTTTGCCCTTTGCCCTCGATCCACTAATTTAGCCGATCTAAAATCACCCGAATGAAGCTGATCGAAGTCACCGCACCTGCCCATCAGAAAGAGTTTATCGAGATGGCTGTTAGGCTTTACAAAAACGAGAAAAACTGGATCCGTCCCCTTGATAAAGATATCGAAGGGCTTTTTCATTCTGAGACGAATAAGCTTTTTCGAAATGGTGCTAAAGCGAAGCGTTGGCTGCTTCAGGACGAAAAAGGCCAGACAATCGGTCGAATTGCGGCCTTTATCAATCCAAAGATGAAGGAAAAGCAACCGACTGGCGGAGTGGGTTTCTTTGAGTGCATTGATAGTCAGGAGGCGGCTTTTATGCTTTTTGATGTAGCAAAAGATTGGCTGAAAAGCGAAGGGATGGAAGCGATGGATGGGCCAATAAACTTTGGAGAGCGGGACAAATGGTGGGGGCTACTTGTGGATGGATTTTCCGAGCCGAATTATAATATGCCTTGGAATTTCCCTTACTATCAGAAGTTTTTCGAAGACTATGGGTTCAAACTGTATTTCAAGCAGTTTACCTACATGCGACCGGTTCAGGATGTGGGATTTGATGCAAAAATGATCAAGCGTGCTAATGCGGTCATCGACAATCCTGATTATTCTTTCCGATATATCAAAGGAAAAGAGCTTCAGGAGAAGGCCCCGGAATATTTTATGACGGTTTACAATAAGGCTTGGGCGCGTCACATGGGGAAGTCCATTGCGCTGAAGGAAGCCAAGTTGATGTTTGGGAAAATGAAACCCATCATTGATCCTCGTTTGATTTACTTCGCATTTTACAAAGGCGAACCAGTGGGATTCTTTATTCAAATTCCGGAGATCAATCAGATTTTTAAGCATGTCAATGGGAAAATGGACTTACTTGGGAAGTTGAAATTTCTCTGGTATAAGACCTTTTCACCTCCCAATAAAATGCTCGGTTTGGTATTTGGGGTGGTACCGGAGCATCAAAGCAAGGGCGTAGAAAGTGCCATGATCATCAGCTATGATAAAATGAGCAACAGTCCCAAGTTTCCTTACAAAACTATCGAGATGAACTGGATTGGGGATTTTAATCCCAAGATGATGCGTGTTTGTGAGCAGCTTTTGGCAGAGATTTACAAAACTCATCATACCTATCGCTACTTGTTTGATCGGGAAAAACCATTTGAAAGACACCCGATTTTTGATTGATGAAGTACGATTTACGAAATACGCTGTTTTAATGAGCTTCAGCCCATTTTCTTAGAGCTTGATGTTATAATATCGAATATCGAATGCTGAATTTCGAATAATGAAGTGAACCAACTTTACAACCTTTACACATTACAACTTTCCAACTATTAAAAAATGAAAAAATACGACGTAACAGGCATAGGAAATGCCTTGGTAGATATCGAGTTCAAAGTTACTGATCAGTTTTTTGCGAACAATGGAGTAGAAAAAGGCTTAATGACGCTAGTTGATGAAGAGCGACAAAACTCACTGATGGGAGTAATCAATACTGCCGAAGCTAAGAAGCAAGCCGGTGGATCAGCAGCCAATACCATCGTTGCAGTAAGTCAATTTGGAGGGAAGTCTTTTTACTGTTTTCGAGTGGCGGATGATGAATTAGGACATTTTTATTTGAAAGACCTGAATGATTCTGGAGTCGACGTGGCCTTAGTGCCGGAGAGATTGGAAAATGGGGTCACCGGAAAATGTCTGGTGATGGTAACCGAAGACTCCGAGCGTACGATGAATACCTTTTTGGGGATCACCCAAAACTTTTCTGTAAAGGATATTCATGACTCGGCGATTAGTGACTCCAAGTACTTATTCATAGAGGGATATCTAGTGACTTCTCCGAATGGAAAAGAAGCCATGCTACATGCCAAAAAAGTAGCAGAAGAAGCCGGAACCAAGGTTGCCTTGACCTTCTCTGACCCGGCAATGGTCAAATATTTCAAAGAGAACTTCGACGATGTAATCGGCCCAAGTGTGGATTTGCTTTTTGCAAATGAGGAAGAAGCCATGCTTTACACCGGCAAGGATAATCTGATGGAAGCGAGAGAAGAAATGAAGAAAGCGGCGAAGCACTTTGTGATTACTCAGGGTAAAAATGGAGCAATGATTTTCGATGGAGATACATTCATAGATATTGAGCCGTACAAGACCAATGCGATCGATAGTAATGGTGCAGGAGATATGTTTGCAGGCGCCTTCTTGTATGGGATCACGAATGGTCACAGCTATGCATCAAGCGGAAAGCTGGCATCGATGGCGAGTTCTCAGATCGTCAGCCAATTCGGTCCTAGGCTTCAGTGGCATCAGGCAAAGGATATTTTAGGAAAGTTGAACCCTTAATCGAGGCTAAACTTTGTCAGTTCGAGTGGAGTCGAAGAGTCCTCGACTCCGCTCGGACTGATACATATTATCCTCCTTTAGTTTTATTTCACGACTATAAGCTCTGAGCTTGGTACTCGAAATCTAGGTCCATAAATTCCTTCCGGTAGTCCTTTGCCACATCCGATAATCATGCAGATTTCAGAGCCGGTTGGTAAGTCCAGCAACTTTTTCACCCGCTTGGAATCAAAGCCTTCCATAGGGCAAGTATCATAGCCTACTGCTTTCATTCCCAGCATAAAAGTCATGGCCGCCAAAGCAGCGCTTTTGTGGACGGAAATTCGTACCTCTGTTTCTCCGACTTCCCGGACCATAGGTCTTCGCATTCCCACCCACCAAGCGATCAGCTTTTTGATCAGTGACCAGCCGGGATATTTACCAAAAAGTTTAGGGATTAGGTTTTTATAATAATTTCCTGCTTGCTTGACCTTTTTCTCTGGTTGATTCTGATTGGAGTTGAGGATGAAATTATAGTTTGCTTTGGCTCGAGACTTCCACACATCCCTGCGTGTAATTACCACAACCAATTCACGCGCAGTCGTAGCTGCTTTTTGACGCATGCAAAGTTGGGCTAGCGGGTCTTTAAGTGGAGAGGATTCCGGTACTCGAATAAACTGGTATAACTGTAGGTTGGAGCTATTGGGGGAAAGGATGGCAGCTTCCAGACACTTTTGGACTTTGTCATGGTCAAATGAGCCTTCTTGATCAAAAATCCGCACCGACCTCCGTGCTTCCACAGCATCAAAAAATCCTAGCTCTTGGTTTAATTCCTGCATTTATCCGATTTTTTTGGTATTTAACTCGATCAAATGTAAGCTTAATCCTTAATTTCAAGCAAAATAAACAAAAGCCCTTTATCTGACTGCCTATGTTTTTTGAATTAATTCGACTGCAATACCTGAAATCTGTCAGGTCCACAGCTTTTGCCAAAAGCCTCATGACCAATATTTTCTTGGGGTTCATTATTCTGCTCCTGCTAAGCTAT
The DNA here is from genome assembly GCF_028823735.1 of Algoriphagus sp. NF. NCBI lineage: Bacteria > Pseudomonadati > Bacteroidota > Cytophagia > Cytophagales > Cyclobacteriaceae > Algoriphagus > Algoriphagus sp. NF. The sequence continues at coordinate 94,117 of NZ_JAPEIB010000015.1, read as the reverse complement.
CTGCTCTTGGCCGGTCTTTTCTTGGGAAGGATCATTGAGAATTTTGCCGAAGGTCAGGACCCTATTGCTTTTCTGAATAGCTTTCTGATCTTTTACTTTTTGACCGAGTTTCTTTACCGGTACTTTATTCAAAATTTACCAGTGGTAGATTTGGAAAGTCTCTTGCATCTTCCTGTCGGTAAGCGGAAAATCATGCATTTGTTGCTGATCCGCTCTTTTATTTCTCCGCTGAATATTATTGCACTTTTGATCTTTTTGCCATTTAGCATTCAAAGCATTGCTCCCGAATTTGGTAGCATGGGTGCTTTGGGATGGATAGGTTCTTTGGTGCTTACAAGCTGGATTTTGCATTGGTTTATGCTCTGGTTTAAGCAGCGGTTCGAGGACTCCACCCTTGGATTGATCATTGTGATGGCGGTTTTGGTCTTAGGTGGAGGTTCTACCTATTTGGGGTGGTATAATTTGGGTGAATTGACTCAACCAATATTTGATCTGGCCGTGAATTCAATTTTACCACTGGCAGTTCTGTCTTTGGTTTTTGTTGGGAGTTATTGGCTATGCTTTCGCTATCATGTGGATAATGCCTATCTAGAAGACCTTTCTTCTGACAATGACTCTCAAGTACGAGGGCAATCGATTGGTTTTCTTTCGCGATTTGGTTTGGCAGGGGAGCTCGCCAATGTAGAATGGAAGTTGATCGTCCGCCACAAAAAGAGTAGAACCTATCTGATGCTTTCTGCTTTCTTTTTGCTCTATGGTTTGATCTTCTACACCAATCCGGCTTATGCCTCAGAGGATGGGGGAATTAGTTTCATATTCGTATTTGTTGGGGTTTTTATCACCGGGATATTTATGATTCAGTATGGTCAGTTGTTCCTCAGCTGGAATTCCGGGAGCTTTGATTTTTACCTGAACCGAAAGGATGGTGTTGAGCAATTGGTACGTGGCAAATACCTGCTTTTCATTTCTATTTCAGTGATTTGCTTTCTTGCTTCGGTCCCTTATGTCTATTTTGGTTGGCAGATTTTGCTGGTTCATATCGCGACCTTTTTGTTCAATATCGGAGTCTTGATTCATGTCATTATTTATCTGGCGCTTTGGAAGCCCAAGCCGATGGATTTGAATAAGGGAGCCATGTTTAATTATGAGGGAGTTGGCGCCGCGCAATGGCTGATGGTGATTCCCATGATGATCCTTCCTTATGTGATATACCTTCCATTTGCTTTGCTGATTAATGACTTCGCAGGATTGGCGGCATTGGCAATTTTTGGCTTGTTCGGCATCCTGTTTTATAAAAAATTAAGTGCGCTGAATATCCGACGCGTCTATCAAAATAAATACGAAATCTCATCTTCATTTAGACAAGAATTATGATAACTGTTACGAATCTCAAGAAACAATACAAGGAGGCTGTGGTGCTTGACGTAGAATCTTTGGAAATCCCCAAAGGAGAGTGCTTCGGACTGGTAGGCAATAATGGTGCTGGCAAGACTACGCTTTTTCGAATTATGCTTGACCTTGTAAGACCCACCTCAGGAGAGGTGTTGCTAGAGGGGCATGTAGTCAATCAAGGCGAGGAGTGGAAAAAATTCACAGGAGCCTATTTGGATGAACATATGTTGCTTTCCTACCTGACTCCAGATGAGTATTTCGAGACGCTCCGAAAGATTCACGGACTCTCTGAAGCCGATTTGGAGGTTCATCTCGAGAAGTTTGCGGAGCTGTTCAATGATGAAGTTCGAGGAAAAAAGAAATACATCCGTGACCTGTCAAAAGGGAATTTGAAAAAGGTTGGGATTGCAGCTGCTTTATTGGGAAATCCGGAGGTCGTGTTCTTGGATGAGCCCTTCGAAAATCTCGATCCAAGTTCACAGATTCGTCTGAAAAAACTGATTTCAAAGGAAAAGGATGAGTTTAAGCGGACCTTTTTAATTTCTTCCCACGACCTGAATCATGTGACAGAAATCTGCGATCGGATCGTGCTATTGGAGAAAGGGAAGATCATTCGTGATCTCAGTGAGAAATCAGAAATGATGCGGGAATTGGAGGCTTATTTTGTGGGGTAGACGGCGAGGGTCTTTACTCGTGAAAAGCTTGAAAATCATGTAATTTGAAAGTTTAACTTTCAAATTACATGATTTTTGACTTAAAAGTATGTAATCTGAAAGTCCATAGATAGCGGATATTTAAGCAAAAGAGGCCCACATTTCTGAGAGCCTTTGTACCCAGGCCTGCCTACCGAAGGTAGGTCCGGAGTTCCCGATATCCGCTACGCTGCATCGGGATAGACTTCTCCTCCAGCGATCCTGAAAACAAAAAAAGCCCCTTCTTTTCAGAAGGAGCTTAACAGTGTACCCAGAGCCGGAGTCGAACCGGCACGCCCGAAGGCATTGGTGTTTGAGACCAACGCGTCTACCAATTCCGCCATCTGGGCAGCTAATATTTCAATTTAGGCATGTTGGTGTTTAAGACCAACGCGCCTGCCTGCCGGCAAAGGCAGGTCTACCAATTCCGCCACCTGGGCATTTCAATATTCCCCGTTGCTTTCCAAACGGGATGCAAATATGAATACAATTTTATTTTTCTCCAACCCTAGATTTCTACTTCATCCAACTTTTTTGTGCTGAAGGCCTGAGGTCTATCCGAAAAAAGGGTCTTCGTATAGCTCCAAACTGATTTAAAAAGCTCAGAATCACGGTATTCATTCAGACTTTTCTCACTATCCCAATGACTGTAGGTCATGAAAATATTTTTCTGATTTTCATCTTGCCAAAGTTCAAGATGCCGACAACCGGGAAATGAGCGAATCTTTTTCTTATTGGATTCGAAGTTTTCTAAAAAAGCAGCGACCTTTTCTTCCTGAAAGGTCATTCGTACAATTCGGATTAGCATGAGTTAGGGATTGAAATAAATGGTAATCACAGACTCAAAGCGCAAGCCAAGAAGGGAACCAGCATCTCCGTGATTGATTGCGATTTCTAGCAGTCCTAGGCTATTGAAATAGGCGAAACAGTCACCTAGGTCCACCTGTCCAAATCCAGTATGAAGGCGATCAAGCCTCTCTCTACCGATTTCAATGGTGAAATTACCCGGGTTCAATTTGTCGAATAGTTCTTTACTGATATTTGTGATAGCATTTCCATAGCGATCCACTCGGATGACATGCCCTGTGATAAATTCTCGGGTGGCCTTGGGATTGCGGGGCATGGCTTTTTTGAATTGATCTAAAGGCCCACCAAAATCATGGATGGCAGCTCCCGACGCTACTTTGGCAGCGATCGGAGCTAGGATGTCTTTTGCTGGGAAGCTACTTTCCTGCACGTGGATATCTGCAAATTTGACTAGAATCCCCGGTTCTTTATCAGCCAGAAGGCTTAGAATGCCGTTGTTTGGAGCGATAAAAATATGCTCTTCCAGTTTTGCACCAATGTATCCCTGAGTCATTTCGCCGGTAGTATTGACCGCTACCAAGTGCACTGTTCCTTTCGGAAAATCTCTAAATGATGCCTTTAAAATGAAAGCAGCTTGCTCCAGATCAAATGACTTGATATGATGAGATAAGTCAATGATATTCAATTGCGGATTGATCGCCAACATTTTGGCTTTCACAGCAGGTACGTAATGATCCTGATCTCCAAAATCTGAGATGAATGTCACCAAGGCCATAGAAGCAAGTCAATTAAAATTATGTACTTTTGTTGAGAGGGCTTTGAGACAAAAATAGAATAATATCTCAGCCCCTTCAAGAATATTTAACTGATTAAAAAATTTGGTAGAAAAAGTAATCACGCTGGAAAATGTGCCCCTTGCAGAATTTTTAGGGCAAGCAAATGAAAACATCCGTCAGGTGGCGCAGGCATTTCCACAAAGCAAAATCATCTCTCGGGGCAACGAAATCCGAATTCAAGGCGGTGCTCCTGAAATCCTACGCATTAATAATCTGATCAACCTTCTTTTGGAGCACGTGGAGCGATTCGGACACCTCAGTCCTGACAAGGTGAAGGACTATCTCGATATGGAAGGGATCCCTTTCGAGCAGTCAAGCAGGGATCAGGTCATTGTATTTGGGAATAAAGGCTTGGTCATCAAGCCCAAATCCCCCAATCAGCGCAAACTTGTGGAGGCCTCTTTCAAAAATGATTTGGTCTTCGCTTTGGGACCGGCAGGTACCGGGAAAACATACATTGCTGTGGCGCTCGCTGTGAGAGCATTGAAGAACCGTGAAGTCAAACGTATAATCATTACCCGTCCTGCAGTAGAAGCTGGTGAAAATCTTGGTTTCTTACCAGGGGATTTGCAAGAAAAACTCGATCCTTACCTGCGACCCATTTATGATGCGCTTCAGGACATGGTTCCACCGGAGAAGCTTAAGTATTATCAAGAGACCCGCGTGATCGAAATCGCTCCCCTTGCATATATGCGAGGCCGGACGCTTCATGATGCCTTTGTGCTTTTGGATGAGGCGCAGAATACCACTTCTGAGCAGATTAAAATGTTTTTGACTCGAATGGGGCCCAATTCCAAGGTGATTATCACGGGGGATCAGACTCAAGTGGATTTACCAATTAGGCAAAAATCCGGTCTTCGGGAAGCACTTCGTATCCTAGATGGTGTTAAAGGTATTGGAATAGTCAATTTGAGCGGAAAAGATGTGATCCGACATAAACTTGTCAAAGCTATAATCGAAGCATACGATAAGCATCAAATCGAAAAGGAAAATTCAAGAAATGAGCCTGCTAGTAGAAAAAGTGACCGGTAAAGCCGGAAGGGATATCATTTTCAAAATTCGGGAGGAAGTATTCGTGGTGGAGCAAAAAGTGGACGCTGCTGATGAATATGATGAATTTGAAGAAACATCTACCCATTTTCTCGCGTCATTAGGAGGAAAGGCTGTAGGAACTGCTAGATGGAGGTTTACCCCCTATGGCATCAAACTGGAGCGCTTTGCTGTTCGAAAAGATGCCAGAGGAAAAGGTGTAGGGCAAGCTTTGGTCTTAGCCGTTCTAAGAGATATTATGGTTCATCCGGACGCTGCAGACAAAAAGCGCTACCTACATGCTCAACTGGAAGCTGTTCCTCTCTATGCCAAGTTTGGTTTCAAAAAAGTAGGTGATCAATTCGAGGAATGTAATATTCTCCATTACAAAATGGAGTTAGGCTAAAAAATAGTAATTTTGTTTTTACCATTTATTGTTTAGAATCTAAATATGAAAAATTTAACCATTCTTCTTTTAACCCTGGTTTTTGGGTTCAATGCTTACAGTCAAACCGTCGTCTCCAGTAGTAGTGGCAATGCCTTTAGTGGAGATCGAACGAATGAAATCAAACTAAATTTCGCAAATCTGATTGCCCTTGGATCGATTGAAATTGGATACGAGAAGTTTCTTTCAGAGGATACTTCACTCGATCTGCAATTGCATATCAATGATAGATTTGGGTATAATTCTCAGGCTAACGGAAAGAATTACAAAACAAATTCTGTTCAGGCTGCCATGAATTTTTACTTTGGGACCAACCCAAACGGTAGGTTCTTTCTTTACCCACTAGCGAAGATTCGGTTTGGTGAATTTGAAGAGCCTGTAGATGGCGGTATCGCAACCACCAATATGAATGCCTTTATGATTGGAGTCGGTGCCGGATTTAAGTGGGAGCTTTCAGAAAGCTTTGCATTTGGACCCTATGTCAGTATTGCTAGAGGATTTAGTAATGAGGTCGCAGATCGATTTACAAGAATAGAACTCAACGGTGGGTTTAGCCTTGGCTATCGGTTTTAAGATCTAAAAATTTCTTATGAAGCCATCCTAAGTTTTTGGGATGGCTTTTTTTTACCGTAAATTGTAGGAAAGCTTTTTGAAGATGAGGTTTTCCGATTATCCTTTTTTGAGATACCTTCTATTTTTCTTGGCAGGAATCTGCTTGAGTTTTCTGTTTCCTTTTGGGGTTTCCAAGTTGGTTTTTTTGATTTCGATAGTACTTCTGTGGTTGATTTACTTTTTAGCAGTCCGTCAAAAGGCAGATCTTTCCATATTGACCTGGTTAGCGTATTCACAGTTGATTGTGTTGGGTTGGTTGCTCCCTTCTTTTCATCGGGAAGAGCAAAAAGAAACTGTATTGGATGGTCCTTACCTTGCCCAAGTACAAGCTTATGATCTGCAAAAGCCCAACTCCAAGGAAAATCTGCTTTTAGCCCAGTATTATTTTGATTCTTCCAAATGGATCAAAGTCAACCAGCAAATCATCATTTATCATCAATCAGCAAGCGAGTTTATCCCCGGCCAATGGGTACTCGTGTCCGATAAGCCGGAGCAGATTGAAGCTCCCAGAAACCCAAATGAATTTGACTACAAAGGCTTTCTTTCTCGAAAAGGCATCACTGCCAGACAATTTATCCCGGAGGGAAAATCACAGATTATATCTGTTGAAACTAATCGACCATTCTACTTCTTTGCTGATGATTTACGGAAAAGTCTAAGTGACCTCCTAGAGAAACACATTCCTCAGAAGTCTTCTTTGCCTATTGCTAAAGCTCTACTTCTCGGTCAAAAGAACCAATTGGATCGATCTACCCGGCAGGCTTATTCTGAAGCTGGTGTTATGCATATTTTGGCAGTCTCTGGACTTCATGTTGGGATTCTGGTAGCGGTTTTGTTGTTCTTGATTCGGCCTCTGAAATTATCCGGATTGGCTCGAAAAAGCTATCTCTTAGTTCTGGTTTTGGTCATTTGGACATACGCGACTATTACGGGTCTTTCTCCTTCCGTAGTGCGGGCATCTGTCATGTTTACCTTGATTGTCCTCGGTCAGCTTCGGGATCGCAAGCCACCCATATTCAATATTTTGGCCTTCTCGGCGATTTTAATGATTGCCGTTAATCCGGGAGTGATCACAGAAGTTGGATTCCAACTTTCCTATTTGGCAGTAGCAGGAATCGTCTTGCTTCAACCACTCATCGTAAGGGTCTGGTATCCGAAAAGTCGAATTTTAGAATACCTCTGGCAGCTTGGAGCAGTCTCAATTGCGGCGCAGCTCGCTACTTTTCCACTTTCAGTCTGGTATTTCCATAGTTTTCCGGTTTGGTTTCTGCCAGCCAACCTGTTGGTTATTCCTATCACCTTCTTAATCATGCAGGTTGGGATTCCCATGTTATTAATCGGCTGGATTCCTTTTTTGGGAAAAGCTTTGGGGTGGGTAGTCGGCAGTTTAATTCAGCTGGAACTTTGGATTTTGGAGGCCTTTCGGCTCTTGCCTTTCCGCTTAAACGAACTCACCATTCAGCCAGTCACCATGCTTTTGGTTTGGTCATTGCTGCTAGTTTGGGCGGCATGGGAGTATGTTCCAAAGAAACAGCTTGCTTTTTGGTCAGTAGCTTTATTGTTTGTTTGGGCTATGAGTGGCATGCTTCAGTTGATTTTCAATCAAAATCCAGAAGTGGTCATCTACCGGGCAGAGGAAGGTTGGGCCATTGATTATTGGACAGGAGTAGAATTGAAATCCTATAATCAAAGTATTTCTTCGGAAGATGCAGATTATGTGATTCTTCCAAATCGTGTCAAAAGCAATTGGGGAAATGATCCTCAGGAACTTCAGGTTTTCTCTACCCAAGAAGGTGATTTATATTTCTCCGAATTGGATTTGACAATAAATGGAAAGCGAATGGTTTTGGGTCAAAAATCTCCTCAGAATATTCAAATGTGGGATTCTCAAGGATGGATTAAACATTCAGATTCCAAAAGCTTAGAGATTCCTTTTACTGCTCTTCGACTGACTTTTTGAAAAAGCCCTACACTGTCCTAACTTGTCCAAGTAAACCCAAAGAATAATGAACGATATTGTCCTTTTTGAAAAATCTTATAGGATAGGAAAAATCACCCTTAATCGCCCCGAAAAGCGAAATGCCATGAGTCCAGAATTAGTCAGTGGGCTTTTGGAAATTTTGGATCGGGTGGAGAATGAGGAAGATGTGAAGGTGGTGATTTTGGCAGCTGCAGGGAAAGCATTTTGTGCCGGGGCTGACCTCGCTTACATTCAAAAGATGCAGGACTTTACTCCCGAAGAAAACTTGGAGGACAGTATGCGGCTGATGAGCCTGTTTGATCGGATTTATAATTTCCCTAAGCCCATTATAGCCGCTGTGCAAGGGCATGCTTTGGCAGGTGGCTGTGGTTTGGTGACAGTTTGTGATTTTGCTTTCGCAGTGCCTGAGGCACTTTTTGGCTATACGGAAGTTCGAATCGGCTTTATTCCTGCTTTGGTTTCTGTATTCCTTCAGGAGCAGATTGGCGCCGCCAAAACTCAGGAATTACTCCTTTCTGGTGATTTGATTTCTGCGCAAAAGGCAGCTAATCTTGGCCTTATCACCGAACTCGCTGAGTCAGATCAACTGATGGAAACGGTTGCCGAATTTGCTGGAAGACTGGTAGAAAAAAATTCTGCCAATTCCATGCGGGCAACTAAACTTTTGCTGCGAAATATTCATCGGGAGGAACGCGAACAAAAATTGCTGCTCGCTGCAAAAATGAATGCAGAGTCCCGCTCGCATCAGGATTGTAAGGACGGAATTGCTACTTTTTTGAATAAAGAAACCCCAAACTGGTAATTGGAAAAGCAGGCCAAAGATATCTTAAAGCAGGTTTTTGGGCACGATGATTTTCGTCCGGTCCAAAAGCAAGTGATCCTGTCTGTTTTGGATGGGAAAGATACTTTTGCGCTCATGCCTACTGGGGGAGGGAAGTCTCTCTGCTACCAAATTCCGGCTCTTGTACAGGAAGGGATTTGTCTGGTCATTAGCCCTTTGATTGCTTTGATGAAGGATCAAGTCGATCAACTCAAAAGTAAGGGGATTTTGGCTCAAGCCATCTATTCAGGAATGAGCTATCGGGAAATAGACCGAGTATTAGATAATTGCGTGCACGGGAATTATAAATTCCTCTATGTGTCTCCCGAGCGTCTCAAATCGGAGCTTTTTTTGGAGCGATTCAAGCAAATGCCCGTCAATCTGATTGCCGTCGATGAAGCTCATTGTATTTCACAGTGGGGCTATGATTTTCGGCCACCTTATTTGGAGATTGCTGAGATTAAGCCCTTTCATCCGAATGTGCCGATCTTGGCATTGACTGCATCTGCTACCCCCCAAGTTGTGGAGGATATCCAGGAAAAGCTGGAAATGAAAAACCCGGTGATTTTCCGACAGAGTTTTGCCCGTGAAAATCTGGGATACCATGTTCGCATGGTTGAAAACAAACTCGTCAAAGCGAAGGAAATCTTAAGCCGTATTCCTGGTTCCGCTATTTGGTATGTTCGGAACCGACAGGCTACGCAGGATATTGCCAAGGCTTTGGGTCAATTGGGAATCTCAGCAACGTACTACCATGCCGGAATGTCCATGGCAGACCGCTCTAAGCGTCAGCAAGAATGGATGAAGGGGAATGTTCGGGTGATGGTAGCTACCAATGCCTTTGGGATGGGGATTGACAAGCCGGATGTTCGGATCGTTTTGCATTCGGATGTGCCTGAAAATATCGAAAGCTACTATCAGGAGGCTGGAAGAGCAGGAAGAGATGGCAAGCCGGCCTATGCGGTTTTGCTTTGCAGCGAAGAGAATCTTGAAAAACTGATGGAGCAGGCGGCCCTGGTCTATCCTCATATTGAATTTGTCAAGCGGGTTTACCAGTCCCTGGCAAATTATTTTCAGATCGCAGTGGGAAGTAATATGCTCAGCAGCTTCGATTTTGAGTGGGGAGAATTTGCAAAAACTTATAACCTTGGTGTGCTGGAAACTTTTTATGCCTTGAAAGTTCTCGAAGAGGAAGGTTTTATCGGAATGAATGAAAGCTTTTTTAGCCCTTCAAAAATTCATTTTCTGGTCAACCCCCAGCAGCTGTATGAGTTTCAGATTTCACAGGCAAAGCTAGATCCATTGATCAAAATTTTGCTTCGAACCTATGGGGGAAATCTGTTTTCAGAGTACATCAAAATTCAGGAATCGAAGCTCTCCAAGCTGCTGGAAACTTCCGAAACCCAGGTTATCAAGTCGCTTGAGAAGATGACCCAAATGGATATCATTGACTATGAAAAGCGCAAGGACAAGCCGCAAATCACCTTTTTGACAGGGCGATACGATGCGGGAAAATTGCCTTTGAATGTAAAACGAATAGACCTTCGAAGAGAGTTGACACTGGAAAAGGCCAAAAGTATGGTCATGTATGCTCATCAAAATCTTCTTTGTCGGACACAATTTATCCAGGAGTATTTCGGAGAAGAAACTGATAAAAAATGTGGAATTTGTGACTGGTGTATCCAACTTTCCAAGAACCCCGAGCAGGAAGAAAGGAACCTGAAAGCCTGGCTGTTCGAAACTTTGAGGCAGCATGGAGAGTTAAAAGAGAGTCTATTGCAAAGTCACCTCAGCAGCAAAAAGTCTGAGATTCTTGCCCAATTGGTACGAAGACTTACAGATGAAGGCCAACTTCAAGTGACATCCCAAGGGAATCTTAAACTATCCATCAATGAATAATTTCTTCGATGATCTATTTGGCAAAATCTTTAAAAACCCAGCCAAATCACCTGTCAAGCATAAGGAAAACTATGCGGTCAAGGAGGCTGACTTGGAAGAGATCGATCGGTGGATAGAAACCGAAGAAGCAGCTGGCCTTTTTGATAAGGTGTATAGAAGCTATCATCTCAAGCGAACAGGGATCAACGAGAGCCCTCAGGTACATCTTTTTCAGTCTCCCTATGCGAATGGCTTTGCTGTCACCTTTGAGCCTCCCTTTACAGCAGAAACTTTTTCTAAACTTTTCTTGGCTTTCTCCCGACGCATCCTAGCTTTGGGGTATAAGCAGGTGAGCTTGGACCGGAAAATGGAAGAAATCAATAATCAGGTTCGAGTTACCGAAAAGTTTTACTTGAAGCCTCCGCTTCAAGCTCCTGTAGAGAATGAGTTGATTTCTCAGCTCTTCGGCAATGTAAGCATCGAGAAAATAAGTGTGGACAATAAACCCAGCTACCTAAAACTCTTAGTCACGGTCTATTCCGATCGCCTATATCAAAATGCCAAACCTTTTGATCAGATGATGGACCGATTATTCGAAACACAACATGGATAGAACGATATTAAAAAACCAGCTGGAAACTTACCGAACTCCCTACGAAGAGGAAGCGGCCTTTGTCAAGGATTTTGCAGAATTGACTTTGGATCCTTTGGCCTATAAGCGGGAGCGATTGGCAGGGCATTTCACGGCTTCATCTTGGATTGTCAATAAGGATCGGACACATACACTATTAACACTTCATCGAAAACTCGGGCGCTGGCTGCAGCTGGGAGGGCACGCAGACGGAAATGAGAATCTCATCGAGGTAGCTCTCAAGGAAGCTGGAGAGGAAAGCGGGCTTAAAAACCTTATGCTCGTCGAAGAACGAATTTTTGATTTGGACAAGCACATCATTCCTGAGCGTCCGCACGTTTCCGAGCATTTTCATTACGATGTACGGTTTCTGATTGAGGCTGATATCGATGAGCCGCTACAGATGAGTGATGAAAGTATTTCATTGGCTTGGTTTAGTTTTGATGCGGTGGCTGATATGATTGGATATAACCCATCCATTCTGCGCATGCTAGAGAAAACCAGCAAATCTGAGATTCTACTGTAACCCAAAAGCGATCTTTCCCCTTGGAAAATTTTCAATTCTCGGTTCCCATTCAGGTTCGTTTTTCGGACATAGATGGCTACATGCACGTCAATAATGGGATCTTCTTCAATTATTTCGAGCATGCCCGTGCCCAATACCTTTACGAGAAATGCGACTGGAACATCATGGAGATTGGTACTGTAGTGGCACGAATTGAGCTCGATTACGTAAAGCCCATTCATTTGGATGACAAAGTCCAGGCTTGGGTCAGTTGTACCCGTGTGGGGAATTCATCATTTGATCTGGAGCAGGTTTTAGCCAGTGAAGATCAATCTACCATTTTTGCAAAATGTAAAACTGTCATGGTATCTGTGTCCATGAAAAATATGAAGCCAGTTCCGATTCCAGCCGAACATCGAGCTATTTTGGAATCAGACCTGCACAAGAGCGCCTGATTGCCTATCTTTGCGCCAAAATCATTTGAATCGTGAGAAAAATCTGGATAGTTGCATTATTGCTAATAGGCTTTTCTGCTTGTTCGCCAAGCGAGGAGGAGCTGATGAAAGCGGGAATAGAAAAAATGGATTCTCAGGAATGGGAAGGAGCTATTTCCCTTTTCGACCGAGTATTGGATCAAAACCCTTCTCAAGGACAAGCATTGAATGCTAAAGGAGTGGCTCTTTTCCAAATGGAAAAATACAAAGAAGCGATTCCTGTTTTTTCTCAGGGAATTGAGGCCGATTCCGCCAGTTACAAGCCATGGTTCAACCGTGGAAATGCCCATTTTGAGTTGGGGAATTTCAAGGAAGCAATCTCCGATTACAACATGGCTAATCGTCTGGATCCTGCCCAAACCGATATTTACTATAATCGTGGCGTTGCTTTGCTGAGCAATGAATCCTACGAGGATGCGATCTTAGACTTTGATATGGCTCTTCAGTCCAACCCCAATCAGGCCTTAGTTCACTTCAACAAAGGAAAAGCGCAAATGGGTAACAACGACCCGGTAGGTGCGCTAGAGTCTCTTACCAATGCGGTCAATCTGGATCCCAAAAACGGAGCGGCCTATTATCTTTTGGGCGTCACTCGTTTGAGTGCACTCAACCAAAAGAATGAAGGTTGTGCGGATTTGAAAATGGCGCTTTCCCTAGGCTATCAGGAGGCTGAAACCTGGATCAACGATTTCTGTGATTGATCATGGCTGTCATCGGAAAAGATATCGCCGAGGCAAAGCAAATTCTAGCAGACGGAAACTTAGTCGCTATTCCGACTGAGACGGTGTATGGTTTGGCAGGTAATGCCTTGAATGATCAAGCCGTTGCCAAAATTTTTGAAGCCAAAAACAGACCTTCATTCGATCCTTTAATTCTTCATACGGACTCGTTTGAAAAATTGAAGGCCTTCGTGAAGGAAGTTCCTCAGCCTTTGGAAAAGTTGGCGATAGCTTTTTGGCCGGGCCCTTTGACCCTATTACTTCCGAAAAAAGAAATTATTTCTGACTTGGTAACGGCCGGTCTGGAGCGGGTTGCCGTTCGGGTTCCTCAGCATCCTGTCGCATTGAAGCTTCTTGGAGAGCTAGCTTTCCCCCTAGCTGCACCAAGTGCCAATCCATTTGGGTATATCAGCCCGACGCAGGCTGGGCACGTACAAGCCCAGCTGGGTGATAAAATTCAGTATATTTTGGATGGAGGTGCCTGTCAGATAGGCTTAGAGAGTACCATCGTTGGGATGGAGGAAGATCAATTAGTGATTTATCGAATGGGCGGTTTGGACCTTCGGGAAATTGAAAAGATTGTTGGAAAGGTAGAGGTTCGATCTCATAGCAGTTCCAATCCTGCAGCACCGGGACTACTCAAAAGCCATTATGCACCGAGAAAACCATTTTTGGTGGGTGATTTGGAAAGATTGATTCCTGAATATTTGGAGAAAGGCGAGCGTTTTGCGGTATTAAGCCTAGCTCGGGACTTTCCCCTTCCCGCAGATTTTCCCCAATATCAACTGAGTGATGCGGCTGATTTGGCCGAAGCAGCCCGCCATCTTTTTGGCTATATGCGAAGTCTGGACGAAAGTGATGTGAATCTTATTTTGGCAGAGTGGATGCCCGAGGAGGGCTTAGGACGAGCGATCAATGATCGTCTTCGCCGAGCAGCGGCATTAGGCTGATTGAAAGTCGTTTTTTGTCCGAATTCTTAATAAATTCAGGCAGTTTTTGAAATAAACTGAAATCTATTAAACTAAATTCTATTATGAATCCTAGAATTAAAAATGTCGATAATTTAAGTTTTGAAGGTAAGAAGGCACTGATCCGTGTGGATTTTAATGTTCCCTTGGATGATAACCAAAAAGTAACGGATGATACCCGAATCCAAGCTGCTTTACCAACCATTCAAAAGATTTTGAATGATGGAGGTTCGGCTATTTTGATGTCCCACCTTGGACGTCCAAAAAGCGGACCTGAGGATAAATTTTCCCTCAAGCATATCCTTCTTGATTTGGAGAAAGCTCTTGGACGTCCTGTCAAGTTTGCGCCGGATTGTATTGGGTCTGAAGCTAAGAATCTGGCTGCAGGATTGAAGGCAGGGGAGGTATTGCTTCTGGAGAATCTCCGTTTTTACAAAGAGGAAGAAAAAGGAGATGCTGAATTTGCCAAGAAACTAGCTGGCATGGGGGATATCTATGTCAATGATGCCTTCGGAACAGCTCACAGAGCACATGCATCTACAGCTGTAATTGCACAGTTTTTCAATGATAAAGTTTGTGGCTATGTGATGCTTTCTGAGTTGGAGAATGCCGACAAGGTCCTTGGAAACCCTGAGCGGCCGTATACAGCCATCATGGGGGGGGCTAAGATTTCGGATAAGATTTTGATCATCGAAAGACTTTTGGACAAAGTAGATAATCTGATTATCGGTGGAGGAATGTCTTACACTTTTGCGAAAGCACAGGGTGGTACGATTGGGGATTCCCTTTTGGAAGCTGATAAGTTGGACTTTGTATTGGAACTGATGGAAAAGGCTAAGGCCAAGGGAGTGAATTTGATTCTTCCCTTGGATACGGTGATTTCGAAAGCTTTTGCAAATGATGCGGAGCAGGGCTTGGCCAATAAGGGTGAAATCCCAGATGGCTGGATGGGATTGGATATAGGTCCTAAAACACGTGAGCTGTTTGCCGAGACAGTATTGAAGTCCAAGACTATTCTTTGGAATGGCCCGATGGGTGTCTTTGAGATGGAGTCCTTTGACAAAGGAACCAAGGCGATTGCTGAGGCGGTCGTAGAAGCCACTCAGCAGGGAGCCTTCTCTTTGATCGGTGGTGGAGATTCTGCTGCTGCCGTCAACAAATTTGGCTTTGGTGATCAGGTGTCCTTCGTTTCTACTGGCGGAGGAGCTTTGCTGGAATACATGGAAGGAAAGGTGCTTCCGGGAGTTGCCGCATTAGAACCCTGAGATAGAAGTAAGAAATCAGAGACAAGAAGCTAGATCAAAAAGCTTTTATTTATGAAGGGAAAAGAATAAGAAAAAGGTCGCTGGAAGCAGTGACCTTTTTCTTTGTGCTGATCCAAAGAAAAACCCTTCTAGATTTCTCCAGAAGGGTTTTTGATATCATTCATGGATTGATTACCCGATAGAAATACGCTTGAATGAGGAAACAGTCATGCCTTTGCTCACACCGTCAAGGTATTGAGCGATGGTTTTAGAATTGTCTTTCACAAAAGACTGGCTAAGCAAAGTGTTCTCTTTGTAGAACTTGTTCAATTTGCCCATCGCAATTTTTTCCAACATCTCTTCAGGCTTTCCTTCAGCTCTTGCCTGGTCTTTACCTACTTCGATTTCACGCTCGATTGTAGAGGCATCTACGCCGTCTTTATCTACTGCTACAGGATTCATAGCAGCGATTTGCATCGCAACGTCTTTTCCGGCTTCTTCAACATCAGCACCGCTGGTGTTGCTTAGACCTACCAATACACCCAATTTGCCATTGGAGTGGATGTAAGGAACTACCGCTTCAGCGTTGACGATTTCGAAATGAGATACTTCGATTTTCTCACCGATTTTACCGGTCATTTCGACGATTTTCTCAGTTACAGTGATGTTTTCGAAAGGTAGAGCCAAGAGCTCCTCTGCTGATTTAGCTCCTTTTTCAACTGCCAAGTTCAAAAGTGTATTGGCAAAAGCTCCGAATTCATCATTCTTTGCTACGAAGTCAGTTTCGCAAGTCAATGAAAGGATAGTTCCTGTTTTTCCGTCTTCGGATACATGCGTTACTACTTGACCTTCTTTGGTCTCACGGTCTGCTCTGGAAGCAGATACTTTTTGACCTTTTTTACGGAGGATGTCTACCGCTTTGTCGAAGTCACCTTCTGCTTCTGTCAAAGCTTTCTTGCAGTCCATCATACCGGCACCGGTCATTTGTCTCAGTTTGTTTACGTCTTGTGCAGTAATTGCCATTTTTGATCTATTTATGGAATTAAACGATAGAAATTCTTCTTGATTGGGAAGCAAATTAGCGACCCGGAGATTGGTTAAAACAAAAAATTGAACATCGACCTGAGCCGGATGTTCAATTTTTTAATATTTCAAAATCTGTGTGGATTTTACTCTTTGGTTTCTGCGTCCACTGCTCTTTTAGCTTCTTCCTCTTCGGTAAGTTTAGCTTCTTCTTTTTCTTTCTTGCGCTCAGCTAGACCTTCTTCGATGGCCGCACCAAATGCTTTTACTAGAAGATTGACAGATTTGTACGCATCGTCATTGGCTGGGATAGGGAAGTCCACCTCGTTAGGGTTGGAGTTCGTATCTACCAAGGCGAAAACAGGGATACCAAGCTTGTGTGCTTCAGCGATGGCGATGTGCTCACGCTTGATGTCTACCACAAAAAGGGCTGCAGGAAGACGAGTCAAATCAGCGATACCGCCTAGTACGTTTTCCATTTTGTCCTTTTGTCTGGAGATCATCAGTCTCTCCTTCTTTGCCATGTTTTTGAAGGCATCTTCCTTCATCATCTTATCCAAAGAAGACATTTTCTTCAAGGATTTGCGGATAGTGGCAAAGTTGGTCAGCATACCACCCAACCATCTTTCGGTCACGTAAGGCATGTTGAGACGACGTGCTTCATCAGCTACCAAGTCTTTAGCTTGCTTTTTGGTAGCGACAAACATCACTTTCTTTCCTGATCTTACGATCTGCTTGACTGCGGCGGATGCTTCTTCGAGGCAGGCAAGGGTTTTGTTGAGGTCGATCAAATGGATTCCGTTTTTCTCCATAAAAATGAATGGAGCCATACGGGGATCCCACTTTCTCGTCAAGTGTCCGAAGTGAACACCAGCATCCAGTAAGTCTTTGTATTCGATTTTTGACATGAAATAAATTGGTTTCTAATATAATGGAGGAAGTTCCGATTAACGCTTGGAGAATTGGAATCTTCTTCTTGCTTTTCTACGTCCTGGCTTCTTACGCTCGACCATTCTTGGGTCACGAGTCAAGAATCCTTCTTTTTTCAATGCGCCTCTGTGCTCTTCATTTACTTCACAAAGTGCTCTGGCGATCGCCATACGGGCAGCTTCTGCCTGTCCTTTGATTCCACCACCATCTACATTGATCTTGATGTCGAAGTTGCCTTCTTCTCCTACGAGAGCCAAAGGTTGTCTTACGACGATCTGGTGTAGATCGAATGGGAAATACGTTTCGATCGGTCTTTTGTTGACGGTAATTTCACCTTTTCCTGGAGCTAGGTAAATTCTGGCTACAGAGGTTTTTCTTCTACCGATTGTATTGATTACGTCCATGATTTATCGATTAGAGCGTGATGGTTTTTGGCTGCTGTGCTTCATGAGGATGCTCAGCACCTTCATACACATACAGATTACCGTACATTTTTCTTCCGAGTCTGTTCTTAGGCAGCATGCCTCTTACGGCTTTCTCTACTAGTATAGCTGAGGATTTCTCCTTGAGCAATCTTGGTGTAGAGATACGCTGACCACCGGGATAGCCGGTATGACGTACATATACCTTTTCGTCCCACTTTCTACCGGTCAGTCTGACCTTGTCTGCGTTGATTACGATGACATTGTCACCACAATCCACGTGAGGGGTGAAGTTGGGCTTGTTTTTCCCCCTCAAGATTCTTGCTACCTCACTGGCCAAACGACCTAAAACTGCAGCCTGGGCATCCACTACCACCCATTGCTTGTCTACAGTCGCGTCATTGGCAGATATGGTCTTATAGCTTAGAGTATCCACTGTGTAACTGTTTAATTTTTAGCTTGTTAAATGTTTTCGACCCCCAAAAAGGGACACAAAGATAGAAGTATTTTATTTTCCATGCAAAATATTTCCAAGGCTACTTCCTAATTTTCATGTGGTTATGATGATTTTCAATGGTCACATGGAATCTCACATCATTACCGTAATCCTTAAATTAGGATAGGTAAAATGTTCGATTTCATAGGTTTAGCCTCAGAAACCTGAATTCCTCGATACTTTTTCACACTGATTTTCAGCTGTTTTTCTCCAGCTGGTTTACCAATACTTGAAAATCCTTTGGATAAGGAGCATTTACAATGATCTCTTTTCCATCCAAACCCTCAAATCCTATGGAAAAAGCATGCAAAGAAACCCGCTGCATGATGGGTAATTCTTCGGTCTCTTTTTTCAAGTTGAAGCGACGCTTGAGTGAAGAAAGGTAGAGCGGTTTCCCGCCGTAAAGATCATCTCCGCAGATCGGTGATTGAAGGAAAGCGAGATGAACCCGAATCTGATGTAGCCTTCCTGTGATGGGGCGGCATTCGATCAGGGAGTGGGCTCGGTAGGTCTTCATCGTATGAAAAGCCGTCTGGGCTGGCTTGCCTTCTTTACTTACTTTGGCGACTCCTTTGGCCGAGGCGATGAGATTGCGATCTACGAGCAACTGCTCATATTCCTTGATCCCTTCGACGACAGCATGATAGACTTTGTTGACTTTTCGATTTTCAAACTGCATCGCCAAGTGCCTGTAGGCGGCTGGGTTCTTGGCAATCACCAGACATCCGGAGGTCTCCTTGTCCAGGCGATGACACAGCTGGGCATCTGCTGTGTGCATCTTGGCAAGGTCCAGAATGTTCTGCGCCTCGTGCCTATCGTCTAAGCTCGACAGGTAAGGCGGCTTGTTGATTACCAAGTAATCCTCGTTTTCAAATAGAATAAGAGCCTTAAAATCTACTTTCTTCATGAAATCTCCCCTGTCACTTCAAGGGGAGCGCAAAGGTAGGGAAATGAAAGGTTAAAAAAAATCCTTCCGCGTAGAAGGATTTGGAAAGTATAAAAAGAAAACTATCGCTCTTTGACAATGGTAAATCCTCTTCCGGTTTTGGATGTGGATCCACCCCATTTGAGTTCTCCTTCATGATAGACTTCTTTAATCATCCTTGTAGGACAATAATCCGGATCACCGATTGGAACAATATTGGCGAAAAGGGTATCTGCGTCCGAGGCATTCCATTGGATCACTGTTTTTTCGGTATCCAAGATAACTTCCATACTATAGAAGTCTTCCCCTGCCTCGGGCGGGATAATTCGAAAATTTCTTCGCATGTTGGTCATTTGTCCATTGTAGAATTCCTCCAGTGATCCGTTGCGCTCATAAAAGATTTTAACCTGATTAGAGCTGAAGGCAAGTTTATTAGTTTGATCCAGGAGATCCTTGCCTGCTTTGTCTAATACCTGAATATTAATCCGATTGTTATCAATAGGGTAGCAGGGTTGTGTACCCTCTTCGCATGAAGAAAGAGATCCTGCTAAAATTACTAGAAAAAAGAGTAGTAGTTTTTTCATATCGGTAATAAAGTCTTTTTAAAATTAATTAAAAGAGACTTAAAAAAACAATCAAAATTACCGCAGCCCGTGAAAGTGAAGTTGCCCAGAAAATTTATGGGAAGGCTCGCTAGAAATCAGTGATTTAACTTCAAAAAACGACTAAAAACGTGGCTATTTGTTTATTTATTGGTTAGCTTACGAATAACATAATTTCAATTAAAGAAAACGCATTGTCATGAAAAATTATTTTATAGGTTTACTCGTCTTGCTTCTTTTTTTAGGGGGATCACTTTTGACCGCAATTGGTCAATCATCTAATTCTGGTCATCTCGATGTAAAATTTAATTTCGGAATTGAATTAACGGCAGGTGAACTTGGGGATGTTGATGCTATATGTTGTGATATTAATGGCCAACCTGTACCACCTATTTGTAAGGTTACCTTTAATCCTGATTACAGGGAATACTATGGCGTACCTTACTTGTGCCTTGCTTAAATCAATGGACGTTCCTGTAGTTTCAAATTTACCCAAGTTAGAGGGAGTTTTTCTCTTAATGATAATAGGTGCTTTTTTTTGTTTATTAGTTTCTTGTCAAGAATCTAAAAAGAGTGAAAGTTTTGAAGATTATTTTTCCGCAATCAAAGAAATTCAACTTGAAAGAATCCCATTTGAAGTTGCAGATGGAAGCCCCTTTTTTAGGAATATGTACATTCTAGGCTATATTGATAGTGTGGTTGTGGTGAATGAATACCTCACGAATGATTATACTTTTAAACTTATTGACCTCAAGACTGGAGCTGTCAAGAATTTTGGTAAACGAGGCGAGGGTCCTAATGAGTTAGTTGCAGAAGGGGGCTATTTTTTGACAGATTATCAAAAAAATCAGCTGATAATAGGCGATGGTCTATTTAATTATACCTATTCAGTTGAAGATCTATTTAAAGAAAATCCGCAACCCCTGAATTCATTTACTTTTGAAACAAATGGAGATCGCTTTATTGGAGCTAGGGTTTTTGCCAAGGGTAAGGTGATTGGTTCAACCTACTTGCATCGATTTGCATCCTATACTTTGGCAACAAAGCAATTTGAAACCCATGGGGATTATCCTGGTGGAGAATCTCAATCTCTAGCTCATCAGGCCTATTATTGCGCTCATCCGACAGAAGCTAAGATTGCATATGGGATTCGAGCATATCCAGAATTTGGTATTTTGACCGAAAAAGATGATGAACTCCAAATTCAGAAATGGAATTGGGGTGAGGATTACATTCAGGTTGAGGAGCTATCCGACGGAACAAGGTCGGCTGTTGGTTCATTAGATGAAGAATTGAATTTTTTTTCTTCATCAGGAAGTAAGTCTTCCATTTTCTTTCTTTTTTCTGGTAAAAAAGTGAGACAAGCAGATGGGCAAATCCGTAAGTCTGGATTGTTGCCTAGTCAAGTATATCAATTAGATTGGGAGGGAAACCCGCAAGCTATATTAAATTTAGGGCAACCTGTAAAAGCCATTGCCGTCGATCCTGATGGGAAACTTCTTTTTGCATCTAGTGCAACAAGAGACCCGGAATTATTGATTTATAAATTACCTAGTAATGAAAATTAGATCGGTATTAATTTTAGCTTGTTTTTTCATGTTTGGGAAGTCCTTTGGTCAAGCGTCAATGGAAAGAAAGTTTGATCCCCTATTTTCGTCAGAGGTAATGACAGAAAGTAGCAAGCAAGTTAGCCGTGAGTTGGATAAAGAGGTTGCGATAGTACGATTTGTCAAAGTAGACAACCCTCGTATCGAACTAGAAATCGAAATGTGGAGTAAATTTTTGACAGGAATCGATCGGCAGTTTGTTGGATTTTTATTTGTCTTGGATTACGACTCCGATGAATTTAGGACAAATTGGTCGGAAAAGATGCCTTCTGATATCCCTTTAATTTTGGATTCGAAAGGATTGGTCAAGGAGGAGAATGAAGTGGGTGAGGACTATGGGGAGCAAACTTTGATTCTAGGCGAGGATTTGAAAATACTCACAGCGACGGGGTCCCCCATTATTTTAGATAATTTTGATTTGATGCGATCAGTTTTGGGGCATGAGCTTAAAAATCAAGGGTATACTACGGGAGTAAAAGGTCCCATAAACGATCCGGATTCAGAAAATCGAACATGGCTCATGGGTGAGCCCATTTATATGTCTCAGGGCGGAATACTACTGACTCCCGAAGAGTTTAAAAAACTCCTAGAAAGCGGACAATTTTACCCGGAGTTTACGTTTTCAGATACAGTGAAGATGATAAGACGAAATTAAAGGTGGGGCTTATTTTTTACGGATTTTCATGATTATTTTCTTTCACCAAAGGCAAAGAAAAACTAAAAATCGATCCTTTTCCCACTGTAGAGCTCACAGAAATTTTGCTTTTGTGTCCTTCCAGAATATGCTTAACAATCGCTAATCCCAATCCCGTTCCGCCTTCTTTTTTGTTTCGGCTCTTCTCCACTCGGTAGAAGCGCTCAAAAATTCGCTTCAGATCCTCAGGAGGGATTCCCTGTCCATCGTCTTTGATATCTACTTGGATGTGATTTTTGTGAGCTTTCAAGCCAATGATGACTTCGCCTTTGTCATGATTGTATTTGACTGCATTGAAGATCAGGTTTTGGCAGACCCGATAGATTTTTTGCCGGTCGGCATGAGTGATGTAATTCTTATCAGCTTCGTAGTTGAAATCAATCTGCACCTTTCGCTTGCTGGCCTTGTGCTCCAGCTCTTCCATGACCTCTTCGATGACTTCTTTCAGGTCAAAGTCTTCAAAGACAAACTTGATGACCCCGCTTTCCATCTGATTAAGCGTCAGAAGATCCTGGACCAGATTATCCAACGAGTCTAGACTTTTGGCAGCACGCTTGAGGAATTTCATCCTCACCTGCTTATCGTCAATCGCCCCATCCAATAAAGTATGGATATAGCCTTGCGTGGCAAAAATGGGTGTTTTGAGCTCGTGGGAGATATCTGCGATAAATTCCCTTCTGAACTCGGCGTTTTTCTGAAGTGCGTCGATTTCTTTTTGCCGCGCCACAGCATAGGAATTGATCACGGCATTGATCTTTCGAAGTGGGGAGATGGATGACTTGGATTTTTTGTCAGAGATTTCGGACAGATCCTTTTTCTGAATCTTCTCCAGCATGGTGTAGATGTTTCCAATCTCCCGAAAGACCAAAAACTCCAGCGTAATCGTGATCAGCAGGTAAGCAGATGAAAAAGCCAAACCGCCTGCGACCAAAATAAGAATAAAGCTTGCTTCATCCAGCAGGGATAAAAAAGCCACGACAAGCAAGGCAATGGCTAAAGCCAGTACAAAAGAAATCCCTCGGGAAGTATTGAGCATGAATTATCCTAAATCGAACTTGTATCCTACACCTTTCACAGTAGTGATGTAGTCATCTCCGATTTTTTCGCGAACCTTTCGGATATGTACGTCCACGGTGCGGGCCAGTACAAATACGTCAGCACCCCAAATATTCTGAAGAAGCTCATCTCTACTGAATACCATATTAGGGTTTTTGGCAAGGAAAAACAACAGTTCGAATTCCTTCTTGGGAAGGGTGATGGTTTTGCCTGATTTTTCAATCGTGTAGCTGCCTCGATCGATTACTAGATCTCGAATTTTGATTTGGGACTGCTCCTGCTCTTTTTTGGATTCTCTCCGGAATAGTGCAGATATCCTACTCATCAATGCCCGCGGTTTGATAGGCTTGGTAATGTAATCATCAGCACCCACATCAAAGGCAGCTACTTCGGAATACTCTTCCATTCGAGCTGTCAAAAAGATGATGAAGGTATTTTTCAACTCAGGGATTTGCCGGATTTGCAGGCATGTTTCGACCCCGTCCTGATTGGGCATCATGATATCGAGTAGTATGACATCGGGATGAAATTTGGAGGCTTTTTTCACCGCTTTGATTCCGTCTTCGGCAGTCTCGACGTCGTAACCTTCTTTCTGCAAGTTGTACTTTAGAATCTCAACAATGTCCGGCTCGTCATCTACGACCAGGACTTTGATTTTCTTCTTGTCGCCCATTGGGTTTCTTGGAGTTGATTTTGGATAAAATTAAAGAATATTTGAGGATAGGCAGCAAGTTTTTGAGGCCTAGTTCAGCAATTATCCAATTTACATCAATCCCAGCGACTTTCCTTGACCGAAATGTTAAGACAGGGTTAAGAATTTGTGACTGTTAATAACGAAGTCCTTTGGCTGATTTCAGGTCCAAATTCAGGGATCCCAAGAAGAGATTGGCCTTAATTTTTACAGGAATTTTGTTTTGATCCTGAGTCACCCAAACAGTCACAGGGTATTCACCACGGAAAAGTTTGTTCTTGGGGATTTGTGGTGAAAAAATGTAGGTATCTACCTCGCCCAGGTCGGTTTTGATTTTCTCCTGACCCTCGTAGATTAATTTTATGTTATATATTTCTTTGTCAAAGAAACCTTTGATGTTTACGCTCTGTCCCTTGTTCATTTTAGATAGGTCTAGGGTCCGGAGGTAATAGAATCCACTGACGATATCCTGCACGCTGCCGGGCAGATCAAATTCCTGAACCTTCTCCAGGTTTTTATTTTCCCGATCGTAGAGTTCCATCACGGCTTTTTTTTCCTGATGGTCAAAATATACCTGTTCATGCTTTCGGTATCTCCCTTCTTCGATATGTCGATAAGATCTTGAGGGAAGCTTGGTTTCTTTGTCCCAAATCGTGCCCCAGTTGTCATTTACTCTTCCAAAAATGGTAGCGGCTCCTTTGGTTTTTCCGTAGACGTCAATCTTAAAATGCTCCTTGTCCTCGATTTTTTCAGGATTTTTGGCAATTACCATTTTGGCATCAGCCAGATTAAACCAGCCATAGCTTACTTCGAAGTTCAACTCCTCCCCATAGGTGAAGGGAAAGTTTTTTTCCTGAGCCCATAGAGAAGGCTGAAAAAGAGCCAAAGCGAGAAGAAGTGATGTTATTTTAGTAATTACGTTCATCTTTTATGACAATCCCTGACAAAAAGCTGGTATTTTTATGCTTGGTACGAAAAAGCATGCCGAATAGTGACGAAAAATACGAATTTGCCTATCGAAAGCAAGTCGGCGGATGATTTTGGCCATGGCTTAGCAAGTTTTAACTTTATTTGAAATATCTATATCAATATCCACATGAGTAATAACGCAGAAAAATTAAAAGCACTACAACTGACCATCGATAAACTGGAGAAGGCCTATGGAAAGGGCACTGTCATGAAGCTTAGTGACAATCACGTAGCGGATATCCCTGCTATTTCTACCGGTTCGCTTGGTCTAGACCTGGCTCTGGGAGTTGGAGGTATTCCCCGTGGTCGTGTGATTGAGATTTATGGTCCGGAATCTTCCGGTAAGACGACTTTGACAATGCATTGCATTGCCGAAGCACAGAAAGCGGGTGGGCTTGCGGCATTTATTGATGCGGAGCATGCCTTTGATAAGACCTATGCCGAGAAACTGGGGATCGATATCGAAAACCTCTTGATCTCACAGCCTGACAATGGTGAGCAAGCTCTAGAGATTGCTGAGCATCTGATTCGTTCTGGAGCAATTGACATCATCGTGATTGACTCCGTAGCTGCTTTGGTGCCAAAAGGTGAATTGGAAGGTGAAATGGGAGATAGCAAAATGGGTCTTCAGGCTCGCTTGATGTCTCAGGCATTGCGTAAGCTCACCGGTGCAATCAATAAGACTGGTTGTTCTTGTATTTTTATCAATCAGCTCCGTGAGAAGATCGGGGTGATGTTTGGAAATCCAGAGACTACTACGGGTGGTAATGCCTTGAAATTCTATGCTTCCGTACGTCTGGATATCCGTCGTATTGGTCAGATCAAAGAAAGTGCTGATAATGTCACTGGTAACCGTACCCGTGTCAAAGTGGTCAAGAATAAGGTGGCACCACCTTTCAAAGTGGTGGAGTTTGATATCATGTACGGACAGGGGATTTCCAAAGTCGGGGAGATCATTGACTTGGGGGTTGAGTTTGATATCATCAAGAAAGCAGGCTCATGGTTCTCTTATAATGGTGAAAAACTAGGTCAAGGTCGAGATGCGGTGAAGAACCTAATTCTAGACAATCCTGAATTGATGGAAGAGCTAGAAACCAAAATCAAAGCTGCTTCAGGTCTGATTCCAGTTGATCCGGCGGGGGATATGGAAGAATAGGGTTTTTAGGGAAAAACAATGGTTTTATCAGAGGTGACGTCACTGCGAGGCTTAACATTTAGGATAATGCACAAAACCAGATGACGGAAGTTAAAATTAAGCACCTGTTTTAGTCACCCTGAGCACTAAAGAGACGAGAGTCTCGAAATCGAAGGGTTCTCGACTCCGCTCGGACTGACATGATTTTAATTTGCACAAAGTTATTCGTCATCAGTAGCGAAGCGTGGCAGTCTCATTAAGTAAAGGCAAGTCCTCTTTTTCCATAATAAGTCGTGTTTGTGTCAACTTATTTCAGGACGAGACATCAAAACAAAAAAAGGGAAGCCGTTGAAAGCTTCCCTTTTTTGGTAGTAATTATTTTTAAGCTGTTCGAATCGCTTCAACCGGATCCAATCGGGCGGCTAAAGTGGCTGGCACGATTCCGGATACCACTCCGATGATCGATGAGACCCCCAAACCTAAGATGATATTGGCAGGGGAGAGGACTAGATCCAAACTTCCAAGCTGCACAAAGCTGAGGAAGTATACGAGGATAATTCCAACTCCTCCTCCGATTAGACTTAGGCAAACTGCTTCAAACAGGAACTGGAAAAGGATAAAGTAATTCTTAGCTCCCAGTGACTTTTGAATTCCGATGATGTTGGTACGCTCACGTACCGATACGAACATGATATTGGCGATACCAAAACCTCCAACAAGGATCGAAAATCCTCCGATCACCCAGCCTGCACCGGAAATTACATCAAATACAGACCCAATGGCATTTTGGAGGAACTCAGTTTTGTTTAGAGAAAAGGTATCGTCTTCGGTTGGCTTCAATGCCCTTTTTGCTCTCAGGAGACCAATCATTTCATTTTCAATATTGACCAAACCTACATCTTCTTCTTTTCCCTTGGCGGCAATGGTAGGATTGATACCATTTTTCCCGGTATTGAAAAGCTTGGTGAAAGTTGGGTAAGGAATGATGCAGGCCTCGTCTTTGGATGGAAGGTCAAATAGTCCGCTACCTTCTTCTTCCAAAACACCTACTACGACAAACTTGAGACCGCGCATTTTGAATTCTTTGCCGAGTGCAGGTTCATTAGGGAATAGGGTCGTAGCGATAGTTTTTCCGATCACTGCCAGATTTCGGGCAGCTTTGATTTCATTTCCGTTGAAAAAACGACCCTCCTCGATGGGTACATCGTAGACGTCTGAGTAGTCTTCGAAGGCTCCGGTCAATTGTACACCTTGGAAAGCATTACTTCCTGCTGCGACAGTGGTGCTAGCAGATGCTGCGATGGTGATACCCTCAGCGGTGGTCAATCTGCTTTTTAGAAACTCATATTCCTCTACAGTGCTATTCGGTCTTCTGAAATATTTCCACCAGGGGAAATTTCCGGGAGGGCCAGACTGGAAGGGGAATTTGTCAACACGAATTACGTTGGTTCCTAGAAAGGAAAAGGATGATTTGATATTGTTTTCAAGGGAGTCTACCAGTGTGAATACTGCGATGATCGCGAAGATACCTACGGTTACACCCAATAGAGAAAGAGTGGTGCGGGTAAGGTTAGATTTCAGTGCGTTGATAGCGAACCGGAAGCTTTCCCAAGAAAGTCTCAAAAATAACATGGCATTATAGTTGGTGAAATCAATCTCTAAAGTTAGCGGATTTTGCACATTATATTCTTATCTTTGCACTTTTTAGAGTGAAAAAACTCTAAAGAATCCCATTCATCTAAAACTTCTCTATGAAATTATCAGATTTCAAATTTGACGTCCCCAAAAAGCTTGTTGCTTTGTATCCAACGCCCAATCGGGATGAATCACGCTTGATGGTCGTTCACCGTAAAACCGGGGAATTTGAGCATCGATCTTTTAAAGATATTCTGGATTATTTTGACGAAGGTGATGTTTTTGTCACCAACGACACCAAAGTATTCCCGGCAAGATTATACGGCAACAAAGAGAAGACAGGAGCTGAGATCGAAGTTTTTCTTCTTCGTGAACTCAATCCTGAGCTCCGACTGTGGGATGTTCTCGTGGATCCCGCAAGAAAAATCCGTGTAGGAAACAAACTTTACTTCGGCGATTCTGACTTAGTGGCTGAAGTCATTGACAACACCACCTCTAGGGGTCGTACGATCAGATTCCTTTTTGATGGCACTCCCGAGGAGTTCTATAAGGCTATTGACACCTTAGGTGAGACTCCGTTGTTGAAAGAAATCATCGACAGAAAGGTAGAGCCAGAAGATCGCGACCGTTACCAGACTGTTTTTGCGAAGAATGTCGGTGCAGTGGCTGCGCCTACAGCAGGGCTTCACTTTACGCCGCATCTTTTGAAGCGATTGGAGCTGAAAGGTATCGAAGTAACGCCAATTACGCTTCATGTGGGTCTTGGTACTTTCAGACAAGTAGATGTGGAAGACTTGACGAAGCATAAGATGGATTCAGAGAATTATGATATTCCTGAGAAAACCGTCAAGCTTGTCAACGAAGCTCTAGATCACAAAAAGCGAGTGGTAGCAGTAGGTACGACCGTTCTCAAGACGGTGGAATCTTCCGTGACTGCCAGCAATCATTTGAAAGCTTCCAGCGGATGGACTGATAAGTTTATCATTCCACCTTACGAGTTTAAGATCGCCAATGCGATGATTACGAATTTCCATTTGCCTGAGTCTACTTTATTGATGACTGCAGCGGCATTCGGAGGCTATGATTTGATTATGAAAGCATACAAAGAAGCAATCAAAGAAAAGTATCGGTTCTTCTCCTACGGAGATGCAATGCTGATTCTCTAAATACTAAAAGCTCCCAAAAGGAGCTTTTTTTATTTTTACAGGGACTTAATCAGGAATTTACCTGAAGTAAATTTGGAAACTTTAGATTTGCAAAAAAACAAAATGCAAAAAGCGGCTGTACTAGTAGCCGGAGGTCGTGGGACGCGCATGGGTGCACCGATCTCCAAGCAATATCTTCCGATAGCAGGGTTGCCAATTCTGATGCATACCTTATCAGTTTTTCATCAAGTGGATTCAGCGATTGAATTGATTTTGGTGATTCCCAAAGATGATTTCGCTTATTGGAAAGAGCTCTGTCTGAAGTTTCAGTTCCGGATACCCCATCAGCTAATAGCGGGCGGTAATTCCAGATTTCAGTCTGTTAAAAACGGTATATCCGCAATTTCTTTTGAGGAAGGCTTAGTGGCTATCCACGATGGCGTGCGACCTTTTGTGAATGAATCAGTCATCCAAGAAAGTTTCGATAAGGCAGCGGAAACAGGAAGCGCGGTAGCTGTGGTCGCCTTGAAAGATTCCATTCGAAAGCTTACTGACGATGGAAAAAACTTTTATCAAGAGCGTCAATATTTCCGCTTGGTACAGACTCCACAAACTTTTGATTTGAAGCGGATCAGAAAGGCTTTTCAGGTTACCGAATTACCACAGTTTACAGACGATGCAACCGTGTATGAGCATCAGGGCTGGGAAGTGACTCTTATCTCCGGAAATCCGGAAAACATAAAGATTACTACGCCGGAAGATATGGATTACGCAGCGTATTTGGCCGAAAGGAGAGGCGGTCGGTAAAAAACTCCGGAGTTTTTACCGACTTTTTTGGAGCATTCACCGATTTTTCAACAGCCTAGTCGAATAGTATTCTTGAATTGGCGGTAGCTGAGATAGTTTTGATCATCAATTTTAAACAAACAAAGCGATGGCAAACTATTCTAAACCAAAATCCAACAATGACGGAGGCCTGATATTCGGGTTCATTATTCTCGGCCTTGGCGTTTTACTTTTACTTCGAAAGATCGGGATTTTCTATCCCTCCTGGTTACTAAGTTGGCCCATGATTCTCATTGTAATTGGCCTTGTGGTATCCATTAAGCATCAATTCAAATCCTTTTTTGGATTTATCATGCTCTTTTTAGGGGTGTATTTTCTGCTAGAGCGGGAATTCTATTTTGATTTCGGACTTGAAAATTACCTGCTTCCGCTAGGCTTGATAGCATTGGGGATCTACCTGATCACGCAGAAGCAAAAGGAAAAACGAATCATGGAAAATGTCCAGGAGCAAATGCGGAATAAGCAATTCCAGTCAAGTCCTTTGGACTCCAGTGATTCCAGCAGTGCAGAGGCTCAAGCCGGTTCAGATGAGTCGAAGTCAAATACCTCTGATGGAGCCAAGAAAAATTTTCAGGGTATTTCTGGGATTTCTTACAATGATCGTGTCAATATCGATGCAATTTTCTCAGGAGTCAACAAGCGGGTTCTTTCCAAGAAATTTGAAGGTGGTAAACTGACTGCAGCATTTGGAGGAATAGATCTGGATCTGACGCAGGCGGATTTTTCAGGAACTGTTTATTTACAGATAGATGTGATCTTCGGAGGGACTAAGATTCTGGTGCCACCTCATTGGGATGTGCGAGTGGAGATCACCAATATTGCAGCAGGAGTAGAGGATAAGCGAATGTACAGTCAGACAGAAGTAGATCCGGAGAAAGTATTGGTTCTACGTGGTACTTGTTTCTTCGGTGGTTTGGAAATCAGGTCCTTTTAATGGATTTTGAAGAAAAATCAGCAATAAATGCTTGCTAGAGCTTTTCGATCTACCAAAACTTACTATTGGATCATCCAAGGAGCAGGATTGGCCTGGCTCCTTGGTTCTTTTTTGGTCCTGAGCTACTATGGTGTCGAGGACCTGATAGCTGGAATTGATAGCAGTGTCTTTTCCCTTGTTTTTGTAGGGATGGTCATGGTTCTTGACCGGATATTTACTTTTTACAATCCAAAAAGTGGAAAGGTTTTAGTCTTATTGACTTTACCGCTTGCTCTTTCATTTCTTTTTATACTCCTGCATAGGTTGAGTATGGCTTGGGTATTTGAAGAGCATGGAGATTACATCACTTTCCTAAGACAAAACTTCTATTTGAGATGGGCTATTTTGGCATTGGCTGGAGTGATGATTAGCCTGATAGCCATGCTTGTCTCCCGATTGGAGGAGCAGGAGCAAAGTCAGGATCGCGAATTGCATATGCTGGAGCTCAGCAAGGAAGCCGAACTGAGTCAATTAAGGCAGCAATTGCAACCTCATTTTTTGTTTAACAGTCTCAATTCCATCAGTGCTTTGGTAGTCAGTCAGCCTGAAAAAGCCAGAGAAATGGTATTGTTGCTGTCAGATTTTCTGAGAGGAACTATCCGAAAGGATCTGAAGTCCTGGACTACTTTGTCGGAGGAGTTGGAGTACTTGGAGATGTATTTTCAAATCGAAAAGGTACGCTTTGGACATAGACTGAAAGTCGAATTTGATATTTCGGATGATTGCCGTGAACTACAAATTCCCCAACTTTTGATCCAACCACTCCTTGAGAATGCAATCAAACACGGGTTGTACGGAGTAAGGGGAGAGGTTCAAATCCGAGTTCAGGCTAGTGTCGAGTCTCCTTATCTTTTGGTTCATTTGCAGAATCCATACGACTCAGAAGTTCCCCAACAAAAAGGATTGGGCTTTGGACTGAGTTCTGTGAAGCGTAGGCTTTATTTACTTTTTGGTAGAAATGATCTGCTCAGCACCCTTTCAGAAGAAAATATATTTACTGTCACTTTGAAAATCCCCCAGCCAAAATGATCAAAACCCTCATTATCGATGATGAACCCCTAGCTGCGGGTATAGTCGAAGAATTTCTGAGATCAGATAGTCGTTTCGAAATTTTGGAAATATGTCAGGATGGGTTTGAAGGATTGAAGGCCATTCAAAAGCATCAGCCTGACTTGATTTTTCTGGATGTTCAGATGCCAAAGATCACGGGATTTGAGATGCTAGAGCTCTTGGATGAGCCTCCCGCTGTGATATTTACCACGGCTTTTGATGAATACGCGCTGGCTGCTTTTGACGCCAAGGCGATCGATTATTTGCTTAAGCCCTTCTCTAAATCACGATTCCAGCAAGCATTAAACCGTTTTCTGGAGCGATATGAAGCGGAGGAAGGTGGGCAAAATTCGGCTATTTCATCACTTGCCGAAAAGAGTCAGCGGCTCGTGGTACGGGTGAAAAATGAAATCAAAATTATCCCTGTCGATCAGGTAAGCTACTTCGAAGCGGCAGATGACTATGTGAATATTGTGACCGAATCAGGGGCTTTTCTAAAAAAGATGACCATGAAGTCCTTGGAAGAAGCGCTTTCGCCCGATCGTTTTGCGCGGATTCATCGGTCCTATATTTTGAATCTCAATGAAGTCACGCGGATAGAGCCCTATGAAAAGGATAGCTATTTAGTCTTTTTGAGAAATGGGAAAAAGCTACCTGTGAGTAAGACCGGGTACTCCCGACTGAGGCAGGTCTTGGGAATTTAAAATCCCAGGTAGAAAGAAAAAGCCCCGAAAATATCCGAGGCTTTGGCATTAATATTCATCTTCATTAAAGAAGAAATCGTCTTTGGTCGGGTAATCTGGCCAAATTTCTTCGATGGTCTCATAAGGTTCCCCATCATCTTCCAGTTCTTGGAGGTTTTCTACCACTTCCATCGGTGCGCCGGAGCGAATTGCATAATCAATCAATTCGTCCTTGGTCGCTGGCCATGGAGCATCTTCCAAGTAGGAGGCTAGTTCGAGTGTCCAGTACATAGTATTCGTTTTAGAGTGTTCCGGATTTTAAAGGCTGCAAAATTATCTATTTTTTTAAATATGTAAGCTTGTACTGATTATTTCTGAGAAAGTTGCTTCAAAACATAATTTTTTACGTCTACTTTCCGCTTCAGTCCAAATAACTTTTTTTTCATCATGATTTCAAAATCGCTGCTCCTGACCTGAAAATTGTCCGAATTATTTTGAGCAGTCTCATATTCTGTCTGATCTCGATGAAGAAGATCTCTCAGTAAAGCAGTTTTGATCTGATTTTGTTCCATTTCTGATTTTTGATCAAAATCAGCATATTTTCCATGCACAAGTTTGTCCAAGAATGCTTTCTCAAAAACAATGTCTGAGAAGAATTGAAAGGACCGCGCTAGTAAATTCGCGTCTTTTGGTTTCTTAGGAGGAAGCTTTCTCCATTCTTGCTGAATTTCCTTCGCTCTTGCGATCAACTCAGGTGAAGTGTCCTTTCCGGCCAGTTTCTTGATTTCTTCTGTCAGTGTTTCCACCCTTTTCATCACCTCTCGGGGATGCATTTGTGGACCTGGATTTAGTGTTCGCTTGTATTTCGAGAAGATTCGGTTGTTCAGCTTGGAAAACTCATCCCAAAGAGGCTGACGCTTTTCGGCAGGAACTTTCCCGGCAGATTTCCATTCTTTTTGGATTTTCTTACTGATCTCAAAGGCCATCTTCGCATCTGGCAAGTCATGGGCTTCTCGGGCCTGTACCACCAGTGACTCATAGACCTTGATATTTTCTTCGGCTTGCAGAGCCATTCCTTCGAAGAAATGTCTACGGTTTTCGAAGAAATGCTGAACCGCTTCTTGGAATTGATTTTCAATCCCCTCTTCAAGTTCTTTTTCTACGGGACCGGTTTTGATCCAACGCATCTTTAGATCCTTAAATGCCTGTGCTGTTTCTTTCCAGTCTGTATCATCCTTGAGGGCTTCTGCCTCTTGGATCAAACCCTTTTTGATCTCAAAGTTTTTGGCACGGTTTGCCTGAATGATTTCATTGAGGTATTCTTCTAGGCCGTTCAGTTCTTCGATTATCGGCACGAAATCACCCAAGGCATCGGATTCATAGAGCGAATCACGCAGGTGAATCAGCTTCATGAGGAAAGAACCCTTGTTTTGGTTTTCTTCAATATCCTTTTTGAGCTTCTCTACCTTCTCCTGAATCTGAGTGAATCTATCCTCAAAATAGGCAATGGTCGAAGGTTCATCTTCTTTCACCTCTCCAATTTCCCGATCAGGTTTTCCCAAAAATCCCTTCAGAAAGACCTTGTTGTCTTTGATATATCCGTACGGATGCTCCATTGCACTACAGTAGGTTAGGTGGTTGTTTTCAATTTTCCGCAAATTAATTAATTCAAAAGCACTTATCCTAAGAATGGCCTTTTTTTGCATCTTTGCTATTTAACGCAAATTTTCAGGAAAAATTCAACGCATGAGCGCAGAAAAAATCATCTTTTCGATGGCAGGGGTCTCAAAAGTCTATCCCCCGCAGAAAAAAGTACTCAAAGATATCTATCTCTCATTTTTCTATGGTGCCAAAATAGGCGTCCTAGGTTTGAATGGCTCGGGTAAGTCTTCCTTGCTCCGGATCATTGCAGGCATTGACAAGGATTACCTCGGCGAAGTGGTATTTTCCCCAGGATACTCTGTAGGAATGCTGGAACAAGAGCCTAAGCTCGATCCGACCAAAACAGTCAAAGAAGTAGTAGAGGAGGCCGTAGCTGACACGGTCAATCTGCTCAAAGAATTTGAAGAGATCAACGAAAAATTCATGGATCCGGCCTTGATGGAAGATCCGGATGTGATGAATAAGCTGATCGAGCGTCAGGGTGAGGTTCAGGAAAAACTGGACGCAGCCAATGCTTGGGAACTGGATGTCATGCTGGACAAGGCTATGGATGCCTTGAGACTTCCTCCTGCAGAGGCCAACGTAGCCAATCTTTCTGGAGGAGAAAAGCGAAGGGTTGCTCTTTGCCGTCTTCTACTTATGGAGCCGGACGTACTCCTCTTGGATGAACCCACCAACCATTTGGATGCAGAATCTGTCCACTGGCTGGAGCAGCATTTGCAAAACTATAAGGGTACGGTCATCGCAGTGACCCACGACCGATACTTCCTGGATAACGTAGCCGGCTGGATTTTGGAATTGGATCGAGGAGAAGGGATTCCGTGGAAAGGGAATTATTCCTCTTGGCTGGAGCAAAAGCAAAACCGACTAAAGCAAGAAGAAAAAACCGAATCCAAGCGTCAGAAGACTTTGGAGCGGGAATTGGAATGGATTCGTATGTCGCCCAAAGCCCGACAGTCTAAAGGCAAGGCCCGTCTAAATGCTTATGATAAGTTGGTCGGAGAAGAAGCAAAAGAGAAAGAAGCGAAGTTGGAGCTTTTCATCCCGCCGGGACCACGATTGGGAGCCAAAGTCATTGAGGCAAATAATGTTTCGAAGGCTTATGGGGATAAGTTATTGTTTGAAAACTTAAGTTTTGCTTTGCCACAAGGTGGGATAGTCGGAATCATCGGTCCAAATGGTGCCGGTAAAACTACTTTGTTTAAACTGATCACCGGTCAGGAAAAGCCTGATTCAGGTAATTTTGAAGTGGGAGAGACCGTACAGCTTTCCTATGTAGATCAAGAGCATGATTCTTTGGATCCGAATAAGACGGTGTACCAGATTATTTCGGATGGGAATGAGCATATGAAGCTAGGCAACAAGGAAGTTAATTCCCGTGCCTATGTGTCCAAGTTCAACTTTGCCGGAGCAGATCAGGAAAAGAAAGTTGGAGTACTCTCAGGCGGTGAGCGTAATCGGGTTCACCTGGCCATGATGCTGAAAGAAGGCGGAAACTTGCTGCTTTTGGACGAACCGACGAACGACTTGGATGTAAACACGCTACGAGCCTTGGAAGAAGCTTTGGAAAACTTCGGTGGCTGTGCGGTGATCATTTCCCACGACCGTTGGTTCTTGGATCGTATCTGTACGCATATTTTGGCTTTTGAAGGTGATTCTCAGGTATATTGGTTTGAAGGTAATTTCACCGACTATGAGGAAAACAAGAAAAAGCGGCTTGGTGATGTGACGCCGAAGCGAATTCGGTATAAGAATTTGAAGTAGTATTAAAGGATTTAGTAAGAAATAAACTCCCTCAAAAAGAAATTCTTGAGGGAGTTGTTTTTTAATAATTAGTTTGATTTCTTACATAAAATATTTTTAGCCCATGAGTCAGCGAAGATTTAGATTTCACATAGCCATGATTCTGATTGCTTTGGTGATTGGAGGCCTTTCTTTATGGCAAAGTGGTTTATGGCTTAATGAATCAGATACTGTCCCTAATTTTACTGCGATTGCCATGGTTTTTCTGGTTATTTCGCAGGGAATGATGCTGAAAGCAGGATTGAAAAAAGGTAAAGACTAGGTTGATTTTAAAAAAAAATGACTGACAGTCTATTGATATTTTCTGACTAATTATGAAGTCTATATTTAGATATCCTTTTCTTTTTTTGATTGTCATTGGATTGTTTTCCTGTAACTCCAAGCAGGAGTATCGATTTGATACAGAAGAAAAAGAGATTTTGATTGACCTTGACCAACCGATCACCTTCGATGCCAGTCAATTTTTTGATACCTGTTTTATAGTTCCTTTGGATGATAGGGAGTTGATCGGGGAGGTAAGTGAGGTGTATTTTGATCAAGAAAAAATAATTATAACAGATAGGAAAATCACTCAGAGAATCTTTCAATTTGATTGGAAAGGGAATCTATTAAGGCTGATCGGAACTGAAGGTGAAGGGCCGGGAGAGTATAAATTTCAGAGAGATGTGCAGCTCCTATCTGATGATGAGATAATAATCTATAGTAATGCTACCAATAAACTGGTTTTTCAAAACATTTTTGAGAAAAAAGGGCGCGATTTGAAATTAGATACACTAGGTCCATTGACAGATTTCAAGTGGTTCAATAGTAAGTATCACCTAACTCGGGAGAATAGTTCGTACCAAAGTAATCAGATTATTATTCTTGATTCGTCCTTTAAGGTTTTAAAACAAATTGATTTAAATGAAAAGTTTCTTTCTCAAGATCAATCCAAATATGGGATGGGTAAGGATCATCTTATCTTTCCAAAATGGGAAAAAGAAGGTTTTTATTTTTCTGATACAGAAAATCCATATTTCTTGGATTTTGATAATGATCAGCTCAAAGATATTTATCGTGTTCGCTTTTCAGAACGGGAGGTTGATTATTCAAGAATCAGTACTGGTTCCGAACTAGGTAAGCTCAACATGGCCAAGGAGTTTAATTTGGTTTATTTTTCAAATAATTTACAAGTCCATTCTGACTTTATGTTTTTAGGCTTTGGTGAAGGAATTTACTCTAAAATGGCTATTTGGGATAAAAAGTCAAAAATAGCTTACCCAATTAAAAATATTGAGAATGATTTGACTATTATTCCGGGTATCAATTCGATTGGAATTAGTGTAGAACTCAGTTCTCAACTAGGGTATCATCTATTTGTGATAGATGCCCCTATGTTATTAGATATGTTAGAGGAGGTTAAAACAAAAGATAATTTTTACCTAGAGAGGTTGCGAGCTTTAAATATTCAGAGTGATGATAATCCAGTTTTACTCTTTTTTCGATTCAAAGAAAGGGTAGAGTTAGATTTTCCATAGGTCTTATTAATGTATTCCTTTTTCCTCCTCAACTCCAGCACAGTAATCTCAGGCCAAATTCCCACTCTTCCCGGAAAGGCCAAAAACCCAAAACCCCGATTGACGTGGAGGTAGCGACCCAATTCTTCGTAGAGCCCGGCCCATTTCGGATAGCGAAGGGAAGCGGGACTCCATCTGATAAATCCAGGAATCTCAATTCCAAACTGCATCCCGTGGGTATGCCCACTCAGGGTGAGATGGATCAGTTGGGAGAATTTTTTGACTACCTCATCAAAGTGGGAGGGATCGTGACTCATCAGAATCTTAAAACTTTTTTCTTCCAGATTGGTGGTAGCTTTGTTTAGATCCCCGTATTGAGCAAAGCCTTTTCCCCAGTTTTCCACGCCGATTAGGTCTATGCTGGAATTTCCTTTTTGAATTTTTATACTTTCGTTTCGAAGAAGTTTGAAGCCCAATTCTTCCTGGATTTTGCAAAGGCGCTGAAGATTCTGGACCTTGGCTTCTCTGCTTGGCCAAGCCACATAGTCCCCATAGTCATGATTACCCAAAATGGAATACTTGCCCATCGGAGCCTTTAGCTTTTGGAAAGTCCCGATCCAGGGTTCCATTTCTCCTGCATGATTATTCACCAAGTCACCCGTAAATAGAATCATATCTGACTCCTGCTGATTGATGAGGTCCACTCCGTATTCCAGTTTTTCTTTGTTGTCGAAGCTTCCGGAGTGAATATCCGAAATTTGG
Organism: Algoriphagus sp. NF; assembly: GCF_028823735.1. NCBI lineage: Bacteria > Pseudomonadati > Bacteroidota > Cytophagia > Cytophagales > Cyclobacteriaceae > Algoriphagus > Algoriphagus sp. NF. Next base: position 56,459 of record NZ_JAPEIB010000015.1, on the reverse strand, counting down.
GTGATAGTAAATCCATCAAATTCCTCCGGGAGGTCATCAAATTCCAGGGTATGCTTCATCACCCGGTAGCGGTATTTTCCAATCAGTACCCCATGCAGGGTTCCCAAAAAAGGAATGGCAGAAAGTAGCAGGGCGGTTTGGCTGATAAATTTCCGTCGCTCTGGCAAGAAATCCCCATTGTTAGTTCCACTGATCGACTGAAAAACACCTCTAGCAATTCGTGTGATATCTTCACCGAAAAGAAAAACCAGAATAATCAGCTTAGGGAGGATAGAAAGCACCAGAAGTGAGATCAGCCTTCCGAAATTCAAACCAACATTGATTCGGTCAAAAGTCAGGAAAACGAAGATGGCGAATAGGTAAATCCCAATTGAAAACACCCAAAAACCGATTTTGACCCAGTTTTGGTTTGGAAAGAGTGTTTTGAAAGCTTGGTAAGAATACCAATCAATAAGTCCTAGAAAGAGCAGGAAGAATAGAATACGGATAAAAACCACTTAGAAATAGAATTTTAAAGGAAGGGAATCGGGCAATAAAATAGGTAAACGGAAAGGATATAATCAAGTTGGAAAATACCTTGGGTAAACCTCTTAGGCTGAAAGAAGTTTCGTGAGCTTATGGACTTTCCTTTTTGTCTGGCATTTAAAAAATCACCTTACTTTTCCTTTTCTTTGTGAGGAATTTTTCACCAACCAGCCTCTTACACTATGAGACAGCTACTCCTCAGACCAGGAGCCGAAGAACTCTCCTATGAAATTCGTGGAATTGTCAAGAAAGCAAGGCAAATCGAGGCCTTGGGCTATGGGATGACCTGGGAGAATATCGGGGATCCAATCCAGAAGAATAATCAGATTCCAGACTGGATGAAATCCATTATTTCTGAGCTGCTTAAGGAAGATCAAACCTACGGATATGCCGACTCCAAAGGGGTACTGGAAACGAGGAGATTTCTTGCTGATCTCAATAATGAAAAAGGAGGCGCTCAAATTTCAGCAGAAGATGTTTTATTCTTCAATGGGCTAGGAGATGCAATCGCCAAATTGTATCAATTTTTGGTACCAACAGCCCGGATCATCGGTCCTTCTCCCGCATACTCTACCCACAGCTCTGCAGAGGCTGCTCATGCCAATGCGGCTCCAATTACCTACAAACTCGATCCGGATAATCAGTGGCTTCCGGACATGGAGGACCTGTACCTGAAAGTCAAATACAATCCGTCCATTGTCGGGATTCTGATTATCAACCCCGACAATCCAACCGGGATGGTGTATCCCAAAGAGATATTAGAAGGCTTTGTGAGAATAGCAGAGGAATTTAAGCTTCTGCTAATCGCTGATGAGATCTATCAGAATATTACCTACAATGGTATCAAAGCAGTTGCCCTTGCTGAAGTAATCGGAAGCCGTCCTGCAATTTCATTGAAAGGAATTTCCAAGGAATTCCCATGGCCTGGAGCACGCTGTGGCTGGATGGAATTTTACAATCGGGAAGCTTCTGAGGAGTTTTCCAAGCTCTGCCAGACATTGGAAAATGCCAAGATGATCGAGGTTTGCTCAACCATTTTACCGCAGCTATCCATTCCAAGGATTATGAGTCATCCTGCCTATTTCTCTTATCGAGAGAGAGCGAATGCGCAAATTGGAAAACGCAGTGACTGGATGCGAGAGATTTTGGGTGATATCAATGGGATTAAGTTTAACCCAACCCAAGGGGCTTTTTACAATACCATTGTTTTTGAGGAAGGAAGACTTTCTGAAAATCAATTTCTGCCCATCGAAGACCAGAAATTGAAAGATTTACTGGATTCTTGGCTCACTGAACCCAATATGCCATTGGATAAGCGATTTGTCTATTATTTACTAGCTGCTGAGCGGATTTGTGTCGTTCCGATTTCCTCGTTTTGTTCTGATTTGCGAGGATTTCGAGTAACGCTGCTGGAGGAGAATGAGGAGGTATTTAAAGATACTTTTACTCGTCTGGGAAAGGCCATTGAATTCTATTTGAATAGCTGAAAAGTCCAGCTTTATTCAAAAGGGATTTTCAGCTGCTCTCCAAAATGCACCTGTTCTTCAGTGATATTGAGGTTGGAAAGGCCAAGCCCCAAGAGCCTGATGGCTTTGGGGATTTCTTCCTGCCTTAACAGCTCTAGACCCACTTCCCAGATTTGAGCCGGTTCGGGATATTGTTCCAAAGTTTTGCTTCGAGTCTGTTGGGTAAAGTCAGCGTATTTAAGTTTGATCGTAACCGTTCGGCCTTTGATTCCCCCTTTTTGGCTTCGCTTGATTACCTCTTCGAAAATTGATTTCAATTCCATTTCCATTTCCTCGAGGCTGATGAGGTCCTTTTCGAAGGTGTTTTCTGCACTGAGACTCTTTCGGACCCGGTGAGGCTGAACCTCTGACAGGTGAATTCCTCGCACGATATTGTAGTAGTGAAGGCCGGACTTGCCAAATTTCTTGGTGAGGAATTGGAGGGAAAATTCCTTGAGATCTTTGCCGTTGAATATTCCGAGCTTTTCCATTTTTTCGGCTGTGACCTTTCCTATTCCAAAGAATTTTTTGATCGGAAGCTTTTCTAAAAATTCTTCGGCTTCTTCAGGCAAAATCACTGCTTGTCCATTGGGCTTATTTAGATCGGAAGCGATTTTTGCCAAAAACTTATTGTAGCTGACCCCTGCTGAGGCATTCAGTCCTGTTTTTTCTTTGATTTTTTGCCGTATCTGCCTGGCGATTAAAATGGCGGACTTGAGCCCCATTTTATTTTCCGTCACATCCAAAAATGCTTCATCCAAAGAAAGGGGCTCAACCAAGTCAGTGTATTCAAAGAATATTTCCCTGATCTGCCGTGAGAGCTCTCGATAGCGGTCAAATCGATGAGGTGCAAAAATAAGATGCGGACATTTCCTAGCTGCCAAAACGGAGGACATGGCTGAGTGAATTCCATATTTTCTCGCTTCATAGCTAGCGGCTGCCACCACGCCTCTTGCCGCATTACCTCCAACTACCAGAGGCTTTCCACGCCATTCAGGATGGTCCAGTTGCTCCACCGAGGCATAGAAGGCATCCATGTCGACATGGATTATTTTTCGGATGATTTGGCTAGGATTACTTTCTTTATTTTCCACTCAGGACCTCCAGGATAGCATTTGCTTTTAGCAGACATTCATCATACTCTTGCTCAGCTTCGGCATCGATGGTGATGGCACTGCCTACAGCAAAATAGAGTTTTTTGCTCGATTGATCTAAGATGATGCTCCTGATTATTACCGAAAAGTCAAAATCCCCACTTTCGTTTATGAAACCCAAGGCTCCTGAAAACCAGCCTCTTTTGAAGTTTTCGAATTGTTCAATGAGCTCCATGGTTTTGATTTTGGGGGCACCTGTCATACTTCCCATCGGAAAAGTGGCCTCAATGATTTGTCTAAAGGTTGCATTTGGTTTGAGGGTAGCCGATACAGTACTGATCATTTGATGCACTCTGGGAAAAGAGTAGAGTCCAAAGAGCTCTGGAACCTCAACCGATCCTATTTCCGAGACTTTGGATAGGTCATTGCGCATGAGGTCTGTGATCATGAGGTTCTCCGCACGTTCCTTCTCACTTGCATGGAGCTGCTTTTTGTTTTTGAGGTCTTCTGCTTCATTTTGTCCCCTTTTGGCAGTTCCTTTGATCGGCTGGGCGATGAGTTGATTCCCTGTTTTTTTCAGGAAACGTTCTGGTGAGGCAGATAGAATGTATTTTTCCCCAGCTTTAAAAAGTGCCGCAAATGGCATCGGAGACTTTTTATTCAACCTGAGAAAGGTATAGACTGGGTCCATGTCTTCAAAATCCGCTTGGTACGCTATGCAATAGTTCATTTCATAGGTATTGCCCTCACGGATCTCATCCTGAATCATTCGAAAATTTTTCAGATATTCCTCTTTGCTTGTCTGAGAATGAATGTTAATTGATGTCGTTTTTGGTTTTGGGCAAACTAGATTGAAAATTTCTGGTGGTAATGGCTGGCTAGAACTGATCTCCGAATTATTCCAGGATAGCTGGAGTTCGGGCTGGAAAAACAGAAAGTCAGGTAGCTCAAAGAAACTCGGGTTTTTACTCGATAGTTTCTCGATCTGATTTTTAAAATCATAAGAAAAAATACCGGCCAGAGCTTCTTTCGAATATCTTTTTTCAAGCTCTTCGATTGAATTGATTGCTTGGTTTCCGGTTAGAATTTGATTGGGAAATGGGTCTTTGGGGTAGGAGTGATTATTCCCCTGAGTTAAAAGATAGTGACTGTAATTTTGATCAATCCAGCGAAGTAAATGAGGGAGATCTTTTTCTTCTGAAAATGGATAGGTGTGCGAGTTCACAATACAAAAAAAAGGGAATTCCGAAGAATTCCCTTGATTAAAATTGGTTGATTGTAATTAGTTTGCTTTTACGTCAAGCATCAAAGATACAGTATTGTAGATAAACTGATCTTTTGCCTTGTCAACTGCGTTAGCTTCGTCTCCGTAAGAAAGACCCCACTCAGTACGATCAATGTTGAAGCCTGCTTTTGCAGTAACTACACCATTTTCCATCGCAACTGCAGCTGGGAACTTGATGTTTTTGGAAGTACCTCTCATGGTCAAGTTTCCGCTGATCCAATGAGTAGGAGTTTCTGGAGAAAGCTCAGATGCAGCCATTGGCGTATTGTCTGTCTCGAATTGCTCCATATCTGCAATTACATCACCAGCAGCGAAAGGCTCGATTCCTGTAATTTCAAAAGTTGCAGTTGGATGGTTGGCAGCATCGAAGAAATCAGGAGACTGCAAGTGACCCCAAAGTTTGCCGTAGTTCTCAGAACCTTCCTCTAGGTCTTCGATTTTCAAACCTGTGATGTCAAATGTGAATTTTCCACCTGTAATTTCATCACCAGTCACTACCAAAGAACCTTCGGTAGCGGGGATTTTTCCGAAGTGTTGACCAGCCGGCTTGTATCCTCTCCAAGAGATGGTAGTCGCATCCATGTCTAGGTTTAGAGTTTGTCCAGTAGCTTCTGCTACTTCTTTAGCTTCAGATGTTTCTACAGTTTCACTTGGTGCGCCGCATGCGAATGTCAAAAGGGCAGCCGAAAGAAATAGGCCTGTTTGTTTAAATAACTTCATAATGGTTTGTGTTTAGTTTCAAATTTGATGTATATACACGGAAAACCAAAATTAAAACAAAAAGTTCTGGTTCTCAGATTTTTTTTTGAATTTGTTCAAAAATCAAAAACTCAATGCAGGAACCCTTAATAATGGAGCTAAACGGCAAAAAGCCAATTTTCGGAGAGTCATGCTGGCTAGCGCCAAATGCCACTGTGGTCGGTGATGTCATCATGGGAGATGAATGTACGGTTTGGTTCAATGCCGTGGTACGAGGAGATGTGCATGAAATCCGGATAGGCAATCAAACAAATATTCAAGATGGGGTAGTCATCCATTGTACCTACCAAAAAGCCGGAACCTACATAGGCGATCAGGTATCTATCGCTCATAATGCGGTAGTGCATGGCTGTACGATTCATGATCGGGTCTTGGTAGGAATGGGGGCGATCATTATGGATGGAGCTGTTGTGCACTCTGGAGCAGTGATTGCCGCGGGTGCTGTGGTCTTGGCAAATACGGTGGTAGAGGCAAATTCCATTTATGCAGGTATGCCAGCCAAAAAAGTCAAAGAAATAGGTCCTGAGATGAAAGAAGTCATCGAACGAACAGCCAGAAATTACCCAATGTATTCTAAATGGTTTCAAAAAGGCTGATAAAAAATCCATTTAGAATTTTTTAACTAATTGATATTGAGTAAATTCGGATTCTTTTAAAGCTTTTTTATGGAATCAACTTTTAGAAGTTTATCTCAAAAGGGATCATTAATCGCCTTTTTCTTGATGATGATTGCTTTTAATTTATCGCTTTCCTTTTTTATGCCTAAGGAATATGCGCTGGATTTGAAATTTGCCTATACATTTTCGGAAGCATGGAATTCCCTCTCAGCAATGGATATGGATACAAGAGACCTTTATCGGAAGGGGATATGGTTTCTTGATTTACCGTATTTGATTGTATACAGTGTCTTTTTCTCAGGATTACTATACAGGCTGATGGGGATGAAGCGAGTTGTCTTCCTTCCTTTTTTGGTAGCTTCCTTTGATTTTATTGAAAACCTACTGGTATTACGACTATTGAAGATTTTTCCAGAGCCTTCTAAGGTACTTACCCTAACAGCCTCCGTTGCTACGACCTTAAAATGGATTGCCGTGGCTATTATGCTTGGGATAGTACTGTTCGGTATTTTCCGATTAGTCTTTTCTAAGAAATATTTTCCTCAATCTTCTTCTAGGTCTAGGCTTTGATTTTTTAATTTTTGAGTAAAGAAGAATATCCTTTGCTTTTCAAGATATTTTGAATAGTTTTTCAAAACTTACGACCATTAATCTTTTTGGGAAATTTTATGAAAGAGGAATATTTCAAATGGTATTCTCCCCATCTCAATCGAGAGGTTCAGATGTTGACTTTTGGACATGCAGGCTATCCGGTGGTAGTTTTTCCTACATCCAAAGGATCCTTTCACGAAAACCGAGACATGGGTTTGATCGGTTCTGCCCAATGGTATATTGAGCAGGGTTTGATTCAGGTTTTTTGTCCAGAAAGTAATGATGCTGACAGCTTTTACAACAGAAACATTCATCCCCATCAACGCATCCAAAATCACGTGGCTTATGATAAAATGATCTGCCATGAGATTGTGGAGCGTATTCGGTTGAATACGGCTGTAGCAAAGGTCGTCGTAGCGGGCTGTAGCTTTGGAGGCTATCATGCTGCCAACTTTGCCTTCCGGCATCCGGGCTATGTCAGCCACATGTTTAGCATGTCAGGTGCCTTTGATATTCGGGATTTCATGGATGGATATAACCATGATGATATTTATTATAACAGCCCCTTAGAATATCTTCCGGGATTAAATGATGATGAGCTATGGAAGATGGATATTGTACTGGGTACTTCCAATTGGGATATCTGTTTTGATGCAAATCTGAAATTAGACGACTGTCTCAATAAAAAAGGTGTCCCCCATTGGCTGGATGTGAGGCAGGATAGAGTCCATGATTGGGATGTCTGGAAAGAGATGTTTCCGCACTATTTAAGTAGAATTAAGTTTGATTAAACCATTTTATCCAATAAGAATATGAAGAAGATAGGAATACTTTTCGGGATGGAAGATACTTTTCCTCAGGCTTTTATCGATCGAGTGAATCAAAAAGCAGAGAAGGGGATTATTGCCGAGGCAGTGAAAATTGACAAGGTGATCCAAAATGAGCTTTCCGATTATGCGGTGATTATTGATCGAATATCTCAGGATGTCCCTTTTTATCGTGCCTATTTGAAAAATGCAGCCCTGACAGGTACAGCCGTAATCAACAATCCTTTTTGGTGGAGCGCAGATGACAAGTTTTTCAATAATGCCCTGGCAGATCAGTTGGGAGTTCCTTTACCAAAAACGGTATTATTGCCCTCGGCAGAGCACCCCACGGATACTACTTCTAAGTCCTTTCGAAATCTTGCAGCTCCTCTCGATTGGGATGGCATGTTTGAATACATAGGCTTTCCTGCTTACATGAAGCCTTATGCAGGAGGAGGTTGGAAGAATGTCTATAGACTTGAGAATAAAGAAGAGTTTTTTCAGAAGCATCCCGAAACTGGTCAACTCGTGATGTTGCTACAAGAAGAAATTGTATTTGACGAGTACTTTCGTGTCTATTGCCTTGGCGGAAAGGAGGTTCGCATTATGGAATATGAACCCCGAAACCCGCACCATCTTCGCTATGTGGTGGACAGGGCACCATCCTCGAAAAAGCTTTTAGCTAAGGTCAAAAAATATACGATTGATCTATGTAAAGGATTAGGCTATGATTTCAATACCGTAGAATTCGCTGTGAGGGATGGAATTCCTTACGCCATAGACTTTGGTAATCCAGCACCTGATGCCGATATCAATTCGGTAGGTCAGGAAAATTTTGAATGGGTAGTAGAGGAGGCAGCCAACATGGCGATTCGCTACGCAAAAGCTCAAAAACCAGGAAAGATGAATTTGACTTGGGGGACTTTTGTCAAAAACTCCGTGGAAATGGCTAAGCGCTTTTAGTATTTAACTGTTTGATTATGAGTGTCTCCAATAAAAAACTACCGAAGTTTACACTCGGCGTAGAAGAAGAGTACCAGATCATCGATCCCGAAACAAGGGACCTTCGCTCACACATGTCCAAAATTGTGGAGGGAGGAAAGATTCAGCTCCGAGAGCAAGTAAAAGCGGAGATGCATCAGTCCGTGGTAGAAGTTGGTACCAATATTTGTCAAAACGTACAGGAAGCCAGAAAGGAAGTGGCTTTTTTACGGAATAAAATTGCTGAGCTAGCCGGAAAGCAGGGCTTAATCGTAGGAGCATCGAGTACTCACCCTTTTGCCAAGTGGCAGGATCAGGCTATCACCGATGAGCCCCGCTATCATCATATCGTGGACGAGCTGAAAGATATCGCTAGATCCAATTTGATTTTTGGTCTTCATGTGCACGTCGGCATCGAAAATAGAGAAACTGCCTTGCAGCTGATGAATCAGGCCTGCTACTTTCTCCCCCATATTTATGCCCTGACGACCAATTCCCCATTTTGGGAGGGAAGAGATACAGGTTTTAAGGCTTTCCGAGCAAAGATTTTTGCCAAATTCCCACGGACAGGACTTCCCGAATACTTTGATTCGGTTCAGTCTTATGACAATTATCTGGAGATTTTGGTTAAGACCAATTGCATTGATAACCCCAAGAAAATCTGGTGGGATCTTCGGATGCATCCCTTTTTTAGTACCATCGAATTTCGAATCTGCGATATGTGTCTGACGGTAGAAGAGACTACCTGCATCGTCGCGCTGATTCAAGCTGTGGTTGCCAAGCTTTACAAGCTATTGATGAGCAACACGAGCTTTAATATTTACCGTATCGCATTAATTCGAGAAAATAAATTCCGTGCAGCAAGAAATGGGATTGAAGGCAAATTGATCGATTTTGGTAAGAAATCAGAAGTCCCAACCATCGAATTGATTGCTGAGCTATTGGATTTTATTGATGATGTGGTAGATGAGTTGGGCAGCAGAGAAGAAGTGGAATACGTTCATCAAATTCTAGCTAAGGGCACAGGAGCTGATCAGCAATTGGCAGTCTATCGTGAGACTGGAGACTTGGCAAAAGTCGTAGACTATATCACTGGTAAATTTACCGAAGGTATTTGAGTATTTGCCGTACCTTTGACCCGTAAAAATTAATCGCAGTGGCAAAATCAAAAATCAATCTGGCTATTTTGGATATGTACGACGGGGAGCCCAATCAGGGCATGCGTTGTATTCAAGAGATAGTTGGACGTTTTCAGAAACACATTTCTTTTCGGGTTTTTGACGTTCGGGGAAAATCAGAGGTTCCGGACGTTCAGGATTTTGACTTGTTTATTTCAACTGGTGGGCCAGGTAGTCCACTGGAGGGAAATGGTGAATGGGAATTGAAATATTTCGACTTTCTTGATCAGGTTTGGATTTGGAACCAAAACCATAACCAGAAGAAGTTTTTACTGCTAATCTGTCACTCGTTTCAGATGGCCTGTAAGCACTTTGGGCTAGGAGATATCACTAAAAGGAAATCTACTTCCTTTGGTGTGATGACTATCCACAAGACCGAGGAAGGCTTGTTGGACCCACTGTTTTATAATTTGGACAATCCCTTTTGGGCAGTAGATAGCAGAGATTATCAAGTTATTCGTCCTGAAAAACGAAAATTCAAGCAGTTGGGTGCCAAAATCATCGCCTTAGAAAAGATTCGAAATCATGTAGAGTACGAGCGGGCTTTGATGGGAATTCGCTTTTCCGATGAGATCGTAGGAACCCAATTCCACCCGGAGGCAGATGCGATTTCTTTTTTGGAACACCTCAAAAAGCCGGAGGTGAAGGAAAAAATCATCGCAGTCAAAGGTAAAGCCAAGTTTAGAGATATGATCGAGCACTTGGTAGATGAAGATAAAATTGTCAGGACCAATCAGGTTTTGATCCCTAACTTTTTGGAAAGGGGCATAAAGGCTGTCAATACCTACAGAAAAAAGAAAATTCTAATCTAATGCTCGATGATTGAATCTTACCGTAAGCAATTCAATGCTGAGTTTTCGACGCAAAAATACCAAAAGCTTCTTGACTCGATTCAAGATGACTTTGGATATTCTCCTACTTTTCGGGTAGCAGAAACGCCTTTCTTTATTCCTGATGATTTCAAGGAAAAGTTACTTCAGGCCTGCGAAGACTTAGTCACTTTTATTAGGCAGCCAAAATTCAAGGAATTGACCCAAAGGGCGCTTGACTTGAATATTGAGGTTCCGAATGAGGACCTTCATACCCAGTTTATGGCAATTGACTTTGGGGTATGTGAAGAAGATGGAGTGCTTACTCCTAAGCTGATTGAGGTACAGGGATTTCCTTCAATTTTCAATTTTCAGCATAATCTTTTTCAAAAGCTGAAGAAAGTCTACCCGATGCTGGAAGGCTTTACTCCCTATCTATCAGGACTGGATGAAGATAGCTGTCTTTCTTTGCTGAAAAGCACAATTTTAGGTCAATATGCTCCGGAGGAAGTGGTTTTGTTGGAAATTGAACCTGAAAATCAAAATACGAAAATAGATTTTTCTTACTGTGAAAAAGACCTTGGGATTGCCACTTGCTGTGTAACTAAGGTGATTAAAAAAGGGAAAAAGCTTTTTTACAAAAACCGAGACGGTCAAGAAGTTCAGATAAAGCGAATCTACAATCGGGTAGTGTTTGATGAATTGTTTGCTCGACCAGACTTGAAAATGGAGTTCAGCTTTACTGATGAACTCGAGGTAGAATGGGCCGGGCATCCCAATTGGTACACGCGGATTTCAAAGTTTATTCTTCCCCACCTTCATGGACCTTATTTTATTGAGTCCACTTTGTTGAGTGAGCTTCAGGAAATACCAGAGGATCTTGAAAATTACGTTTTGAAGCCTTTATTTTCTTTCTCGGGTGCAGGAGTAATATTTAATGTGACTAAAGCTGATATTGAGGCAGTCCAAGACAAAGGCTTATATATGCTACAAAAGAAAGTGAGCTATAAGCCTGTAATCCAGGCACCGGATGGATTGGTAAAGGTAGAGGTCCGAATCTTAGCAATCTGGCCTGAGGCTGACGAAAAACCTACTCTAGCAGGAAACCTAGTCCGTCTGAGTCGAGGCGAAATGATAGGGGTCAAATTCAATAAAGACAAAGACTGGGTAGGAGGGTCAATAGGCCTTTTTAGAAAAAAAGCCTAATCATCCCTTTATCCCCAAGCAGATGGGTCTTTTCTCCAAGTTCCAAGTGACTGAAGTGCCTTTTCGTCGATATAGGATTTTGCAACCGCTCTCGGCAAAAGTTGCTCATAATCGCATAGCGTCACTAATTTGACTCCTGCTTTCTCGAAATTCTCAGCTGCTACCGGAAATCCATAGCTGAATATGGCTACCATTCCTAAGACCTCAAATCCTGCATTGCGAAGGTCCTGAACAGCTTTCAAGGAACTTCCTCCAGTAGATACAAGGTCTTCTACCACCACTACTTTTTGACCTGGGGTAATTTGGCCTTCAATCATGTTTTCCATTCCATGACCTTTTGGTTTGGATCGGACATAGAGAAATGGGAGTTCAAGCTCATTGGCTAAAAGTGCCCCCTGTGGAATACCGGCAGTTGCAACACCTGCTATCGCTTCGGCTTGAGGGTAAAAATGCTGAATGGATTGAGTCAAACCATCCCGAATCAGGTTACGGACCTTCGGAAATGATAGGGAAAGCCTATTGTCACAATAGATCGGGGATTTCCAACCTGAGGCCCAGGTAAAGGGCTGTTCGGGCTGAAGACGAATCGCTTGAATTTTCAATAATTGATCGGCTACTTCAGCTGCTAGTTCATTCGATAAAATTTCCATAGCCCAAAAATACAGGAAACCCGAAAGGAATGTTTGTCTTGGTATAAAAAATCTGCATTTTTAAATCTCAAAGAAATGGTAGAACCCTAAGCGTACCTCCATTCAAAAATAACCATTAAACCTTGCCGTGCTTTTATGCGGATTTTTATTAATGACAAACCGCTGGATATAATCAGCTACAAGCAATTAGTCAATCCTGAAAAATTCGAGGGAGTATTTTCTGACTCTCAGGAATTACCCCCAATCAAGCTCTGGCAGGACGATATTTTGTTCAAGGACCCCTCGGTTGATTTAGTGATTCGAATTTTGTACCAATTAAGGACCCGGAAGCTGAGAGAATTAGACTCCATTACTTTGGTCTCCCAGACTAAGGGGGATCTTAAGAGCTTTATCAAAAGTCGCTTCTACACGATCAGAGCTGCTGGGGGGATAGTCTTAAAAGACAAAAAAGTACTTCTGATCCATCGATTGGGAAAGTGGGATTTTCCAAAAGGCAAATTCGATAAGGGCGAAACTCCTGAGCAATGCGCACTTCGTGAAGTGGAGGAAGAATGTGGGATAAAGGTCAAGATGGGAAGTCCTATCTGTAACACCTGGCATACCTATACCCAAAACCGAAAAAGCATCCTAAAAAAGACCTACTGGTATACGATGTCCTGTACAGATGATAGTCAGATGACTCCACAATTGGAGGAGGGAATTGATGATATTCGATGGTTTGGAATCGAGGAGGCTAAAGTAGCTTTGATCAATTCCTATCCATCCATGCGCTGGCTTTTCAAGCAAATGCTGAAGGGAAATTTTAAATAGAATAAGGCAAAAACTCGCTCACATCTCCTCCATAGCGATGCACTTCCCGAATGACGGTGGAGCTGATAGCGGCGTACTGCGGGGAGGTAATCAGGAAAACTGTCTCCAAGTCTTCGTTGAGATAGCGGTTCATTTGAGAAATGGTATTTTCATATTCAAAGTCGGTGGTATTACGAAGTCCCCGAATCAGAAAATTAGCTCCATGCTTTTTGGCGAGTGTTGAAGTAAGCTCATTGTAGACAATAACTTTCACTGAGTCCATACCTTCGTACACTGACTCAATTTTTTTAACCATGAGATCGATATCAAAATAGCGGTTTTTCTTGGTCGAATTATACCCAATGCCAATAATCACCTCATCAAAAATATCCAAGCTTCGCATGACTATATCATGGTGTCCTTTGGTGTAGGGGTCAAAAGATCCGGGGAAAATGGCTGTTTTTTTCATGAGTTTTCTTCTTAAAAAAAGCTGTGTTTTTTGATCAAGCAGACTAGGGAAATTTTAGAAAACCGGCGGTCTACTTTCTGCCTTGAGAGCATTCTGTTTTCTGCCGAAATAGTATAAATGATCTCTATTGATATTGCCAATATACCTCAAAAAGACCCAAATCCTTTATTTTTTTGAATCCGTGTGAATAGTTCTGATTGGCATGAGGAGTTAAAATCCGGACATTGTGGAAATATTCTTGAGCCCATTCTTCTGAGATTTCGGACTTAGAAGGCACTCCATAGATCGTAACCCGAACGTGCTTGGGATTAAAATTCAATTGCTTGATCAGAATCTGTACATACTTGAGCAAGTCTTCCTTCTTTGATATCTCAAACATATTGAAGGTAGTAAGCTCTTGATCGGTAAAGGCCGCTAGATACATTTTACCATCCAAAAGATTAACAAGTATTTCTTGCCCGATCAGATTGAACCGTTCTTTGAAGAGATAAGACAGAAAAGAACAGGAACCATGATAAAAGGAAATTTCAGTAAACCGGGCCTGAAGGCTTCGCTTAAGCTTTTCCTCTATGAATGAAACGATCTGAACATTATTGCTGTCCAGTGATGTGTGGAAAAAATGAGACTTTTCAGGAAGTTCCTGTACATATTCAAGGTAGGTTCTGTCATTTTCGCTCGAATACAAAACCCCAGGAACCAAGCTGAATCCGGATTGATGAAGATAGACCCTGGCTGGCACATCGATTTTTAACAATGGATCTGATATGATGAGTTTTTCCAGAGAGCCCCAATCAAATTTTGGATAAAAATGAATACCAATATTGGCTTGATTCTGATCCTTTGCAAAAATTGCTAAAAAGCTAGGGTATAAAAAAAGTGATAAGCTTGCGGTATCACCCGCATCAAACTTATCACTTTTAAATACTTTTAGAGTGGTTTCCAATTTCGCTTGGATTATTTCCAGTTACCTTCAGTCGAGGCATCTGTTCTGGATCCTACACGAAGAGCCTTCTCGTTGTTGTTCAATCTTCTTTCTGGGTTGATAGGAGCAGGGTCTCTAATTTCGAAAACGTTGATCATGTAGTTATTTCGCTCGATTTTATCTGCGAAAAACTCAAACTGCTTTCCACCTGAACCAGGGACTACTGCTAATCTATCAAGGTCGAAGTCAGGGAATTTACGCTCATTGAATAAGGAGTCAATCACAGGAACAGAACCCAACGTATCGAAAGTGACAGTTGTCTCTTCTTTTCCGTAGTCAAGTAGCTTGGTTGTTTCTGTACGCTGAATCAACCAGATTTCACCTTCTTGGATAAAGGTTTTAAGACTGTCCCATGTGGAAGCATATTTTCCATTGGAAGCTTCGTAAGCAAGCTGGGCATCTCGAAGCATCTGAAGCTTTTCGATGACAGCACCTTCAATTAGAGCAATTCTTTTCTCTGCTTCTACGACATCATCGACGCCTTTCCATAGGAAATAGCCAAGTGCTAATGCACCCAAAAGAAATACGAAGGATAAGACTTTGGTTAGATTCATTTTGATTTGAGTTTTAAAATCTGGGTAAGGTTGATGGTTCTTTTTTGCCGTGCTATTTTAGGTATTTATTTCCAAAATTAAAATATCCTTTCCACAATCCTATCTCTCGGAATGATTTTATTCCCCAAAATACCTGATGAATAGAATCCTGAGGTACGTTTTTAAGATCTTTTAAGCTCATCCATGCGATTTCGCTCAAGATTTGATTCTGGCTTTCGAGCTCTGGATCTATTCCTAAATGCAGCTTTCCGCCGTTCATTTCTACTTCGAAAAACAATTCTATAGCGTGTAAAGGGGGCTTCAAAAATTCATGCACACACAGGAATTTGCCAACTTCGATTTCCAATCCGGTTTCCTCCATAAACTCCCGCTTCAAATTGCTGGGAGCATCCGATCCAAAGTCCATCCCACCTCCAGGTACTGACCAAAAATCCCTCTGATCGCTCATTTTATGTCGGACCATCAGGATTTTTTCATCGCGGATCAATACACCATTTACCCGCGTCCGAAGTTTATTTCCGAATTTCGATTCGATTTCTTGCCCTATTTTGTCTTCTCTCATTTACCTTCGTCTCTTATGGGTAAAGATACTCAGCTAGGTCAGAGACCGTCGGGTTTTATCAGAAAATATTTTCCCTTTGAACCAACAGAGGGGCAGGAGCGGTTTTTTCTTGGGATGGATGAATTTCTGCTAGAGGAGACTGAGGAAAAGCCCACCTTCATCCTAAGAGGCTACGCCGGAACTGGAAAGACCACGCTCGTCTCTGCACTGGTCAAAGTGCTTCCGCGACTCAAAATGAAGTCGCTTTTGCTTGCTCCTACCGGTAGGGCTGCCAAAGTTATGGCTGGGTATAGTTCACGGTCTGCCTTTACTATCCACAAGATTATCTATAAGCCGAAAGAGGAAGTGTCGGGTTTGGGCTTTGGTTTTATTCTTCAGAAAAATTACTTCAAGGAGACGGTATTTATTGTCGATGAGTCTTCCATGCTATCTGACGATGGCGGTATGTCGGGAACGCTTTTAGGGGACCTGATTCGCTTTGTTTTTAGTGGGGAAAATAATCGACTTCTTCTGGTCGGGGATACGGCACAGCTACCTCCGGTGGGAAGTGAATACAGTCCTGCATTGGAGTCTGGATATTTGCAAAGGCAATTTCGGCTGAATGCCTCCCAAATTGAGTTGACTGAGGTGATGCGTCAGCGCCAAGAATCCGGTATTTTATTTAACGCGACGGGATTAAGGCAGCTTTTGGGTGAGAAAGACCCTCAGATCAAATTAAAAACAGGCGGGTTTAGAGATATTTTCAAAATGACGGGTGAGCGGCTTGAAGATGGACTGCGCTATGGATATGACAAATTTGGAAGAGAAAACACCGTGATTGTAACCCGGTCCAATAAAAATGCGGTGCAGTACAATCAATACATTCGGCGCATGATTTTTTTCTATGAAAATGAAATTGATACGGGGGACTTGCTGATGATAGTCAAAAACAACTACACTTACATGGCTGATTCAGACCGGGTGAATTTTTTGGCAAATGGTGACATGGCCGAAATTATGAAGATCAGAAGCTTTGAGGAATTGTATGGGTTTCGATTTGCGACTTTGGAGCTAAGGCTTTTGGATTACCCGGATGAGCCTCATTTCGAAGCAAAGGTGCTACTAGACACACTGTATTCCGCTGCACCAGCATTGACGCGTGAAGAATACCGGAAGCTCTACGATCAGGTTTCGGAGGACTATGCGGATGTCGCAAGTAAAGCTGAGCGAGCGGAATTGATCAGAAAAGACCCGTATTTAAATGCACTTCAGGTGAAGTTTGCTTATGCTTTGACCTGTCATAAGGCCCAAGGTGGTCAGTGGGAGGCGGTATTTGTGGATCAAGGATATTTACCGGATGGTCAGGTTGATCGTGATTTTATACGCTGGCTATATACTGCTGTGACCCGTGCGAAGGAGGAACTCTACCTGCTGAACTTTGCTCCGCAATTTTTCTAAAAGCTGACAAAAGGGCATGTCTGGCTGTTAGAAAAAGTTAAAATACCCTTCGGATCTTATACTGGTCTGGATTTTGAGTTATTATTGAAAAGTTGAATATTTGAATAATTAAAATAATGAGAGATATGAAAAAATTCGGTTTGCTACTTGGCTTATTTGCCTTCTTACTTGTAATCCAAGTCAATGCACAAAGTGAATCTGGCGCAGTGATTACCTTCAAGGAAAAGTCTGTTGATTTTGGCGACATCGTTCAAGGTCAGAAAGTTTCTCACACATTCGAATTGACCAATACTGGTGAGTCTCCATTGGTAATCTCAAATGTAGCCGCTACTTGTGGTTGTACTGTGCCTAGCTGGCCAAAAGAGCCTATCGCTCCCGGGGCATCAGCTGAGATTCAAGTTTCCTTTAATTCAGCTGGGAAAATGGGAAAGCAGAACTCTGTCGTGAGGATTTATTCCAATGCTTCAGAGCCTATTGAAAAGGTTTCACTGATTTCTAATGTGTTGCCCAAGACCAAATAAGATTTTCAACTAAAAAGAATTCAAGCCCGTCATTTTGACGGGCTTTTTTATTATCTGGGAACCAAATCCACAAATTCTTTATTAATTGCCTGTCTACATCATGAAACAGAAACCAAAAGAAAAGCGGGTCAGTATCCAAAAAGTATTTGCTACCATCGTCTGGCCCCGTCGAAAGCACCTACTGCTTGGATTATTTTTAATTGTAATCAGTCGATTAGCAGGATTAGTTCTTCCCGGTGCGAGTAAGTACTTGGTAGATGATGTCATCCCCTCCAATGATCTACAGCTTTTGAAATGGCTGATAATTGCAGTGGTTGCAGCCATTGTGATTCAATCGGTCACATCCTATGCCCTGACACAAATCCTTTCGGTAGAAGCACAAAATCTTATCGCCAAGCTTCGTTCCCAAGTCCAAAGTCATATCATCAAGCTTCCCATTCGGTTTTTTGACAATACCAAAACCGGGGAATTGGTGTCTCGGATTATGAGTGATGTGGAAGGTGTCCGCAACTTGGTGGGGACTGGGTTTGCACAGATGATAGGTGGAATTTTGACTGCGGTGATTTCCTTGATTTTATTAATCAGCATTTCACCGATGATGACCTTGTATGTTCTCGTTCCGGTGATTGTCTTTGGAGTTGTTTCTTTGAAAGCTTTCGGTAAAATCCGCCCAATTTTCAGAGAGCGGGGAAAAATCAATGCCCAAGTCACCGGAAGGCTTACAGAAACACTAGGGGGGATCCGTGTGATCAAAGGCTTCAATGCCGAAGAGCAGGAAATCAAAACATTCCAAAAAGGAGTGGATGAGCTTTTTCAGAATGTGAAATCAAGTTTGACTGCTACCTCTTTTGTCACCTCGGCGGGGACCTTATTACTTGGCTTGGCATCTGCCGGCATCATGGGGATTGGTGGCTGGATGATTATGGAAGGTCAAATGACTTTTGGAGACTTCTTGGCCTTTACGCTCTACTTGGGATTTATGATCGCACCCATCGTTCAAATGTCCAATATTGGTTCCCAACTCACAGAAGCATTCGCCGGCTTGGATAGAACGGAGGAAATCATGAATGCTCCGCTGGAATCGGATGATAAAAAGCGGAAAATCGAACTCCATGATTTTAAAGGAGATGTCCTTTTCGATAAGGTTTCATTCTCATACGAGGAAGGAAAAGAAGTAGTCAAAGAAATCAGTTTCGAGGCTCCAGCAGGGTCAGTCACTGCACTCGTCGGAACTTCGGGCTCTGGAAAGACTACAATAGCCGGTTTGGCAGCTAGTTTTCTGAATCCTGATTCTGGACAGATTTCACTGGATGGAAATGACTTGGGTGAAGTAACTTTGGAGTCTTACCGTTCCCGCTTGGGTGTCGTGCTACAGGATGATTTTCTCTTTGAAGGTACTATCCGCGAAAATATCCTTTTTCCAAGGCCGGACGCCACAGAAGACCAACTTAAACAAGCTGTGCATGCTGCTCATGTTCAGGAGTTCACCGATCGCTTTGAGGAGGGGCTGGACACCTTGATTGGTGAGCGAGGAGTCAAGCTTTCTGGCGGTCAGCGCCAACGAATTGCTATCGCAAGGGCGATTTTGGCTGATCCGAAAATTCTCATCTTGGATGAAGCTACTTCGAATCTGGATACGGAGTCAGAAACGCTCATCCAAGCCAGTTTGAAGGAATTGATGAAAGGGCGTACCACCTTTGTGATTGCTCACCGATTAAGTACGATTCGACAGGCAGATCAGATTTTGGTTATCGAGCAGGGCGAGATCGTGGAGCGCGGCAAACATGATGAATTAATAGCGCTAGAAGGGCGATATTATCAGCTGTATACTTATCAGGCTAGGATTTGATTTCATTTTGATCATAGTCAAAGCCAATGCATTCGATTTGCAAGAAGGTATTTTGTAAATTTGATTTCCCAAATAAATTTTAGAAATGAGTGAACTTCAATGGTACGTGATGTACACGGCTTCGCGTTCGGAAAAAAAGGTAGCGAAAAGACTGAGAGAGAAGGGATGGGACGTTTACCTTCCTTTGGTGACAGAACTTCGTCAATGGTCCGATAGGAAGAAAAAAGTAGAACGTCCACTTTTTAATGGTTATGTATTTGTCAAAACCCAACGAAACCAGCTTTGGGAATGTCTCCAAGAGCCTGGTGCAGTGAAATTCGTCCACTTTTCAGGTCAGCATGCTACGGTTCGGGAAGAGGATTTGGATAAAATCAAACGGATAGTAGAAACGGGAGTAGCTGTTGAAACCGACGGTACTGAAATCGAGCCCGGCGAGCAAGTGGAGGTAATCGGAGGACCACTTCAAAATATGGTTGGGGAATGTATCGAAAAGGGAAATAAAGATTATTTCGTGATCAGAATCCCGGGTATTTACCAGAATATGTTGATTAATCTCCCTCGTAAGTACCTACAGGTGCTTCCCTCCAAAGCATCTTAAATTAAGTTTATTGAAAACAAAAAAGGAATGCTCATGCATTCCTTTTTTACGTTAAAGACCGGTGTAATTGAAGGGTGAAATCTGCTTCAATTCCTGCTTGATCTCATCTGAAACGGCTAAACCCTCGATGAATTTGGCGATGGAATCTTGGGTGATTTTCTCATTTGTTCTTGTAAGATCCTTCAGCGCTTCATATGGTTTTGGGTAGCCCTCGCGTCGTAGAATAGTCTGTATGGCTTCAGCAACTACTGCCCAGTTTTCTTGTAAATCCGAATCGATCGCGGCTCTGTTGAGCTCTAATTTTCCTAGTCCTTTTTTTAGAGACTCCAATGCGATAAGCATATGGCCTAATGGCACTCCAATGACCCGAAGGACGGTGCTGTCTGTCAGGTCCCGCTGCAATCTCGAAATGGGGAGTTTTGCTGAGAGATGCTCCAAAAGTGCGTTGGCAATACCTAGGTTTCCTTCCGCATTTTCAAAATCAATCGGATTTACCTTGTGAGGCATAGCAGAGGAGCCTACTTCTCCAGCCTTGATTTTCTGCTTGAAATAATTCATCGCCACATATTGCCAGACATCTTTCGAAAGGTCCAACAAGACGGTGTTGATGCGCTTCATTGCATCGAAAAGAGCAGCAAGATTATCATAGTGCTCTATCTGAGTAGTGGGAAATGAGCGGGAAAGGCCTAAATATTTTTCTACAAAATGCTTTGCAAAGTCATTCCATGGCAAATGTGGATAGGCAACCAAATGCGCATTCATATTACCTGTAGCGCCACCAAATTTTGCTGAATAGGGGACTGCTTGGAGTTGCTCAAGTTGCTGCTCAATTCGAGTGATAAAAACCTGAAACTCTTTTCCGAGTCGAGTAGGGGAAGCTGGCTGACCATGGGTTTTGGCCAGCATGGGAATGGATTCCCAAGATTTAGCTTGTTCTCTCAGTTTGTTCAATACACTATCAAGCGTAGGCAAGATTACTTTCTCCACTCCCTCTTTCAACATGAGTGGAGTAGCTGTATTATTAATGTCTTGAGAGGTAAGCCCAAAGTGGATGAACTCTTTGAAAGGCTCTTGTCCAAGCTCATCAAATTTTTTCTTCAGGAAATATTCAACTGCCTTTACATCATGATTAGTGACCTTTTCAGTTTCCTTGATCTCTTCTGCATCCTCAAGGGAGAAATTTTTTACAATATTTCGTAGCGCAGCAAAAAGATCCGTGTCAAAATCTGCCAATTGAGGAAGGGGGAGTTCGCAAAGGGCGATGAAATATTCCACCTCTACATGAACTCTATATTTGATCAGAGCAAATTCAGAAAAATAGGCTCTTAAAGCTTCGGTTTTGCCGGCATATCTGCCATCTACTGGACTGATGGCGGTCAGGGGATTGAATTCCATGATTAGATTGGTGATGGTGTACTTTCCAATTTGAGCTGCAATTTACGGCATTGCCTGAAAATATGCCCCGATAGAAGAATAATTATCGATCAGAGCAAACTAAGCGAAAGAAATTATGGTTTGACTATTGAAAAATCAGGCATAAGCTCTGTATTGTCAGTTGCCTCATTAATTTTGCACCCGAATATATCCCTGTAGGAATGTTTAATTTATTCAAGAAGAAGAAACCTGAAGCGAAGAAGTCAAATTTCTTACCTTTAAAAGTGAGGGAAGTAGTCAGGGAAACGCCAGATACTGTAAGTATATATTTTGAGCAGCCAGAACCTTTCTTGGAGTACAAACCCGGTCAGTTTTTGACTTTGGTTATGGACTTTGAGGGTAAGGAGCATAGACGCTCTTACAGCCTTTGTACATCTCCTTTCGTCGATCCTTTTCCTGGGATTTCGGTCAAAAAGGTAGCCGGAGGTCTTTTCTCCAACTATCTCAATGAGAAGGTTTTTCCGGGTAAAACTATCAACGTTCTACCTCCTTTGGGAAATTTCACGGTTGATTTCCACAGCTCACTTCAGCGGCACTTTATTCTGGTAGCGGGTGGAAGTGGAATTACGCCTATCATGGGGATATTAAAATCTGTTTTGGTCAATGAGCCCAAGTCCATTGCGACATTAATTTATTGCAGCCGAAATGAGGAAATGATCATTTTTAAGGATCAACTCGAAAAGCTGGAAAAGGCCAACCCTGATCGCCTAAGGGTAGAGCATGTTCTTAGCCAACCTTCATCCGAGTGGACAGGAACTCATGGCCGATTGAATCAAGACAAATTCAAAGAACTTGTCGCTAATGCCGAGTATGAGCAGCGATATGAAGAAATCTATTTTCTCTGCGGACCAGAAGGAATCATGAGCACTGCTCAAAATGTTCTCAACCAAATCGGAGTACCTGATGAGCGTGTCCATACCGAAAGCTTTTTCTCAGCAGCTGCAGAGCAAGCCAAGGCAGATGCAAAAGCCGGGATTGCTTCGGGAGTTTTGACAAGGGATGTGAAAATTACTTTGGAAGGTGACGATCATCTTGTAAGCGTATCTCCGGACAAAACCATCTTAGAAGCTGGTCTGGAAGCAGGTTTGGATATGCCATATAGCTGCCAAAGTGGGCTTTGTACTGCTTGTCGTGGTAGAATTACCTCTGGTCAGGTGAAAATGGACGAGGATGCAGGTCTAAGTCCAAAAGAGATCGAAGAAGGATATATTTTATGTTGCTCATCTCGTGCAGTGAGTGACGACATTAAAATCACAATCGAATAGAGTTTTGGAATTAGATATAGAAAAGCTTAAAAAGAGCTACCGAAAGCAGGAGGTAACCTCGCTGATATTGATGTTGGTTGCTCTGCCTATATTCGGAATTGTATACCTCTATTATACTTCTGGTAATTTAGACTGGGATCTACCTCAAATTCCAGATTTCTTCAGGGGCTTAATGATTGGTTCTGGATACGGCTTGTTGATTGGCCAATTTTTTATTTTTCGGGACGAATTGAAAAAAGCTAAATCAGAAAATGTATTTGAAGGAAAAGTGATGCAGTATCTTCGTGCTTCTCAAAAGCGCGTTGGTTTTCTGTTTTTAATATCCTTGATCAGTGCAGTAGGTTTACTGTTTTTCCAAAGTGCCTGGTTTGTAATCATGTTTGCAGTGGCACTCGTGTTTTTTTCTTTAGCTAAAGTCACACCTGACCGGATGAAGCGACTACTGAAGCTCAGTAAAGAAGAAGGCGAAATTGCCCGTTTGATTTCAAGACCATAAATGAAAAAGCCCTTTTTGATAGTCAAAAAGGGCTTTTTTGTGATTAAATAGTTGGTTTAGTTTTCAATGGAAATGCTTCCTGAAGTGATCTTACCTTTGACCCATGAGGCAGCCCCATTATCCAGTTCTAGACTTTTATTACCCCTAGAGTTTCCTACTCGTAGGTTACCGGAAGATGCGCTCAGATCAAAATTGAAGTTTTCCAGGTTCGAATTGGTTTGAATTCGGAAGTTTCCTGAAGAACCTGAAAAACTGGTATTTGGGCCAAGCCCGGCATTTTCAGCTCGCATCGATCCGGATGTAAATTTCAAGGCGCCGAGTGCACCGATATTTTCTAGTTCAGCTCTCCCAGAAGTAAACTGCACGTTGATTTCGCCTCTGATATCAGAAGCGTTTAATGAACCACTGGTGGATTTGTAAGAAACATCTCCGTCTACTTGTGAGATTTCCCCTCGACCTGAAGTCAAGGATGCAGTGACGTTGCCACCAATGATCGAAGCTATTAAATTACCTGAGGTTCCACCGATAATTAAATCCCCCTGAATATCTTCGGCAGTGATTCTACCAGAAGTTACTTTGAGACGAGTCGTCTCGGAATTAACCCGGCTGATCTTGGCACTTCCTGAGCTGTTTTGGACGTCCAATTGAATGGATTCGGGACCTTTGATCCGGATGTATCCATTGTTTTTGGAGTTTCCCCAGCTTACGGTGCGACTTCCGCGCTCATACTTGATTTTCAATACATTACCTAGCGTGACAAATACGATGTCCTGATCTTCGTCATTGGACTCTAGATATGCTTCTACCTGAACTTCGTCTCCGAAGCCTCCTTCGTAAGTCACTTCAAGCCAACCACCCTCAATTTCGAGTTTTTCGATATTTGAATAGGATTTGTTGACGTCCACAAGGACATTTTGTGCAAAAGCACTACTTCCTATCAGAAGTAGTGCAAAATAGAGGTTGAAAGTTTTCAAAATATTATTCATGTGATTTTAATTTGTTTTTCAAAGGTCACATGGAATCTCGTATGGTTTACAATTATTTCGAAGTGTGTTAACTCCGATATACTCGATTTCATAGTGTGTTATTGGTTTTAATCTACTCGAAGTCCAAAACTAATCGCTTGCAATTCAGGTCCTAAGCCCGGCTGAAACAAGTCATTCAAATCATAATTGAAGAAAAAGGTCACATCGCCGACACCTATTTCTCCTCGGAGGCCGTACCGGAAGTTTTCAACATACATGTTGGATTTGGTAAAGACCTTTTGCTTATCACCATCCAAGTCGTCATAGACATATTTACCTCTGCCACCTAGTCTAAATCCAGCATAGCCACCAGCACCAATTCTGAAATTGCCATCATTGGTTCTAAAAGTAGGTACTAGGGTCAACGTGGCATAGGAAGCAGAAATTTTCGATTTGGTAGGTACACCTTCAGGACCGTTTGGTAAATCTTCAAAGTTGACAAAGTCAAGCCCATCAGGATTTCTCACTGCGATAGTACCTCTATCCTCGAATTTAAAGTTGTACCAATTCACTCCCAGTGTGGATCGAAGATGGAAGTTTTTACTGGCCTTCCAAGTACCTACAGAGTGAAGTGATACATACCAACTTCCCCAAGGTTTCACCTGCGGTGCGCCCTTATCATTTGGATACATGCTGAGACCTATTTCACTTTCCAAAAAGTTGTAATAAAACTTATTGGTAGACTTTCGGATGTACTTTTCGGAGTCATTGTCAAGCTGGTTATCCTCTTCCCATTCTATGAGCTTGGTGCCATCTGCGTATTTGGTGACAGTCCAGCTTTTGCCCATGATGGTGTAGTCTAAAGTCTTTTCCACTTTTTTGGTGGTATCCTGTGATTGTGCAAAAGTTCCCGAAGCAAAAATCACAAGAGCTAGGATAAATAGTGGTAGTTTTCTCATTGGTTTTGTATTGATAGTTGGTAAAAATCTTATAATGAGTGGTTTAGAATACGATGCCAAATGTAATCGGATTCAATTCAGGGCCTTTTCCGTTTTGGAAAAGATTGTTGAGGTCATAAGTGGAGAAGAAAGTAAATCGTCCTACTCCGATTTCTCCCCGGACGCCATAACGCAAATTGTTAAGGTATAAGCCGGTATTTTGCTTGTCTTTTTTACGTCCTGAGCCTCCAAGTTCGCGGTAGACAAATTTAGATTGACCTCCCAATCTGTAACCTACGTAGGGTCCTGCTGCGATTCGAAGTCCTCTTCTCCCATTATCATTCATTCTCCCAAAGTCCAATTCCAGCATGGTCATGGCAGTAAGGTAAGAAGCTGAAATTTTGCTCTTGAACCCGTCTACATCTGTACGCTGAGTAAACTCAATCATGTCGTCTCCTCGTACTGCTTGGAAGTCTCGATTTTCAAACTTGAAGTTGTAGAACTGAAAGCCTACACCGAAATTCCAGTAAAATCCCTTGGAAATACGCTGGGCAGCCATCCAGTTCAGTCCCACATTCCAGCTTCCCCAACCTTTGACTGCGTAGGGATTGTCTGAAGTTGGAAATTGTCCATCTGCGTCGAGGTAATTGTTGACGCCAAGGTCCACATTAAAGAAGGTTCGAAAAGCGGGTTCTTCCTTTTTGGACCGATTGGTTTCGATTTTGACTTTGGTATTGGCGCCTGTTTCATCTACATAGACGCGCATACCTCCGATTTGCACTTCGGTCTCCAGTCCATCTTCTCGTACTTTCACCACTTCTTTGGTCGATCCATCTTTCTTACGGATTTCTACGATAGTCAATTCGCCAGTCTCTTCATCTTCTTCAAGACCCAGGGATCTGATTATCTCATTGATATCCATCGATTTAAGTCGTTCAAAATCTTCTTTATTTTCGACGATAATCACGACTTTACCGGATTTTCCGAATTCGACTATCACAGAGTCTTTGTTGATCAGGTGATCATTGGATGGCAAGCTGTTGTATGCAAAAGCAGTTTGCACAAGGGCCATCAGGCAGAATAATAGCAGGTACTTTCTCATTTTTGTATAAATAAATAGGTGGTGGTTTTTTTATTCTTCAGTTACTTTTTCTTTTCGAGTCACCAGGGCAGTAAACAAGTTGTTTTTGGCATCCTGTAGATTTGCAAAGCCTTCATCGACTTTCCCCAAAAGACCTTCTACTTGATTGACTTTTCGACCGATATCAGCGATCAGGTTTTTATCTTCTTTGATTCCGTCGGAAATGATGGTCACTCGATATGCCGGTTCTTCTACAGGTTTTGCTTCAGCGATCAATAGACCTTGGTTGATTTCTGCAGTTGATACACTTGGTAGTTCTACTTCTTTGTTGATTCTGATTTCAGGTAATTCTTCTCGGACTTTTGGTTCTTCGATTTCCGTCTCCGCTTGCGCAATCAGGTTTTGAGGAGTCTGGAATTCATTTTTCACAGGTGGTTTTGGCTCATTTCTTGGCGATTCTTCCTCCTTAATGATTTTAATACTTGATTCCTTTTCATCAGTTTTCTGAGCTTCTTCTGTTTCAGCGATAGTTACTGGTGGAGTTTCCACAGAGTTCGGCTCGGTGATTTCCTCCGAAAGAAGGTTTTGTTCTTCAATTGGACTGTCGGTTCTGCGAAGGAGGCTACCGACGGTAAGTAATAAGACCACTGCTGCAGCTACTGCCCACCATACAAAAGGGGCTGATTTCTTTTCTTGCTTAGGCAACTGGTTTTCAAGTCTCTCCCAAGCCAATCGACTGGGTTTGACTTCGTGATTCTCCAGGTTTTCCCGAAAAATCATATCCAAGTTTTCTTTATTCTTAGCCATTGATTCTCTTTTTTATGAGTTGTTGACTGGCGATTTTTTCTTTCAATACATTCCTTGCACGGTTCAGTTGGGATTTCGAAGTGCTTTCGCTGATTCCCAGTAGATCTGCAATTTCCTGATGTGCATAGCCTTCAATTGCATAGAGGTTGAAGACTGTCCGGTATCCTACAGGTAGGCTTTCTACCATGTCCATTAAATCCTCTGCTTCGAGATCTGTACTTTCGTAGTGGAAGTGCTCATATTGATGATCTTCTTCCACATGTACTTCCATCATGAGATGGCGATTACTTCTCAAAGTCATGAGGGACTGAGTGACGACGATTCGTTTCATCCAGCCTTCGAAGCTGCCTTTTCCCTCGTACTGAGGTAGTTTTTCGAATATTTTCATGAAGCTTTCGATCATTACGTCCTCTGCATGCTCTCTATTCTTCAGGTAGCGAAGGCATATCGCCAGAAATTTGCCTGAATAGCTATCGTACAATGCCCGCTGAGCCGAACGGTCTCCTTTGAGGCATCCCTTGATTAGCTTTTCGTCTGAAGAATAGTTGGTTTTAAATAACATTCTTGGTGGCTTTCAATGAGGTAGATGTTACTTTTGAAAAATTGGTTGCATGCAGCGTGAAAATAAGTTAAAAAAATATTTAAATAACTGAAAATCAGTGAATAAAATATGGTGTTTGAATTAGCATAGCTTTTACGCCATACTTTTATCAAGCTTGAAACGCTGAATTCCACTAAAGTTTTGCCTTGGTAGGTTAAGCATTTAGAAGAATGCTTTGTAATTGATGATGATATCCAACGTAGTCCACTCGGCCTTTTTGACGACAACAGGTTGTATACTTCCATTTCCATCAAACATATTGGCGAACAAGCCTTCTTCCTCCTTCACAAAAATGGAGTAAGTTCCAGGAGCTAACTGAATGCTGTACTTACCATCTGCATCGGACTGGACAGAATCAATCGGCTCACCTTTTACTCTACTGAATAAAGCTCCTTCTCGCGCCGCATCGGATAGGTTAGTCAAAGGATAAATCAGCAGCATTCGCTCTGCCGGTACTCCTTTTGGATTGACTTCAGAGGACTTTCCGTCTTCGCTTATCATAGGCATTTGATTTCCCTCGAGCCAAGTGACTTTCCCCTGTATTCCCTGACCGTCAGAAAGTGGAGGCTTGCAGGAATTTGTCATAAGAATGGGAATTAGAAGAAGTGCTATGATAATTTTCGAAGACATGTTTGTAGGCTTAAATATTTTCAAAAAGCAGAACGGACTCTAGGTAATTTGGAATAATCGTTCTCCAGCCTAGTTCGAAGTCCAACTTATGTGCCAATTCCTCGGAGTTTTTCCCCTCTCCATGTACGATAAAAGTTATTTTAGGACTTTCGGTAAAGCCTTCAGCCCATTCCATCAATTCTTCCTGGTCAGCATGTGCAGACAATCCGTCTATTTGATAGATTTTGGCTTCATTTGGCACTTGATTTCCGTAAATGGTAATAAATTTTTCGCCCTCAATAAGTCTCCTACCACGAGTTCCTTCGGCCTGAAAACCAACGAAAATCACCCCATTCTTTGGGTTTGGAAGGTGATGGTATAGATGATGAAGTACCCGGCCACCTGTCGCCATCCCCGAGGCGGAAATAATGATCGCGTTCCCTCTGAATTCATTCAATGACTTTGAGTCTTCTTGTTTTCGATAGTATTTGAGCTGTGGATGATCAAAAGGATGAGCATCTTCCTCTTCAAGTACAGCACTTAGTTGATGATCATTTCGAAACTTCATGTAAAGCTCTGTCGCATTGATACCCATAGGGGAGTCAACAAAAACAGGGACTTTAGGTATTTTTCCCTTTTGCATCAGTTGAAAAATATGATACATCACCAGCTGGGTACGGCCAACTGCAAAAGAAGGGATGATCACCAAACCTCCTCTGTCAAAAGTGTCTGTAATTGCAGCTGCCAATTCTTCTCCAGGGCGTGATTTTGTTGCAATTCTATCTCCATAAGTTGACTCGATCCAGAGAATATCAGCTTTTGGGATAAGGGTAGGAGGGTACAAAATCGGATCATGGAACCTGCCCAAGTCACCAGAGAAAACTAGTCGCTTTTTTTGGGTATCTCCTTCAATCAAAACTTTGACAATGGCTGCACCTAGAATATGACCTGCATGATAATAGGTGACGGTAATCTTGGGGTGAATGGAAAAGGGCTTTTCGAAATCCTGTGTAACGAAAAGCGGAAATACAGCCTCAGCGTCTTCTGCGGTGTAAAGTGGCTGTGGGTTGTCATGTCTGGAGTAGCCTTTTTTTCTTGCATATTCAGCTTCTTCTTCCTGGAGCTTTCCAGAGTCCAACAGTAGAATTTTGGCTAATTCTGCGGTGGCTTCTGTGCAATATATCGGACCATTGAAGCCTTGCTTTACCAGACGAGGAAGGTATCCGATATGATCTAAGTGTGCATGAGTAAGGATGACTGCCTCCATTTGGTCAAGAGGCATGGGGAATTTGTCCCAGTTTCGCTCTCTGAGTTCTCTTCTTCCCTGAAACAACCCACAATCCACCAAAAACTCAAAATCACCAGTATCAATCAAATATTTTGAACCGGTCACTGAACCTGCTCCTCCTAAAAATTTTGCGCTGATGTTCATCTGATCTTTTTTTGGAGAAGTTACAAAAAAAGGGACACTCGGCTAGGAATGTCCCTCTTTTTTTAGTCAAGAGAATCGAGTCGCTGCAGGTATTTAGCCCTCGAAAGACTGTCTAAGGTCTCTCTGCTCGTACTTTCATTTTGATCCTCGTTTTCGGCATCTTCCTCCTCTTCATAATCCACTTCATCACTGACTTCTGGAATTTCACAGGTAAGGCAAACTAAGCCCGCCTCATTGAAGGCCCAAGTATTTCCTTCCTGTACGTCTCGATTTCTATACCCATTTCTATAGATAGTATTTCGGAGAATTTCCAAAAGAGATCGATCCATAATGAATGGTTTTTCATAAGGGATTGACATGGTGAGACTGACGCGCTGACCTCTAAAGATCTCAATAGCGCTGTAATCATATCCAGGAGGGAAAGTCACTACAGAATCTTGTATGCTGATGTTGTATGACAGTAGTTTTGCGTTTTCCAATGATTCAGCCTTTGTTTTTCCTCTGGAGAAAAACTCCTTCTCTAGCGTTACTAAGGAATCGGGAGTTCCGATCAGCTTAAGGCTGACCTCATTAAAATCTGGATCTTCGGCTTGATTATCCAAGGTCAATACCATCGTCCCACCGGTTGCGGAAATAATTTCAGTTTCTTGATATCGATTTTCGTTTTTGAATTGACTGACTATTCTTGGGACTTGGAATAAAGCTATCCCCAAGCATAGGAGCCAAAGAGCAAATGCGATCAATCCGAATCGATTAGCAACCAGATTCTTGCGAATCAGCACACTCAGTCCAAGAAGCATAAAGATGACACCAGGTATAATCATCAAGAAGGATGAACTAATGGCTAGCCAACTAGGTACAATTCCGGTGAATAGCTCAAAAGGAACTTCCCCTGTCGTCATGACATAATCATTTGGATTGAGATACTCAAAGAAGAAGGCTAGTACGATCAAAGGTGAAATGGTCAATGATAGTCCAATAAAGAAGACGATCATCCCAAATATGACCCGAAAGACTACCAATAGAAATTTACCCAAAGGTCCTAAGGCTTTTCCTATTGCCTCAATTACTTGTCCCAAAACCCGGAACGGTGCCATCAGAATTCTCTTTGCAGAAGATTCTGGCTGAGGAGGAATAGGGTTCATGTTTTCCTTTAGCGTCGAATCAATATTATCCAAGGTGATTTCCCCACCTTTCATTTTGATTCGCTCAGTGATGGAAAGGGCCACCGGCGTGATAATCCACAAGATCAGGTAAATCAATACTCCGGAACCACCGGCTATGGTAAGGAATACGAAGGCCAATCTGACCCAAAGTACTTCGACTCCGAAATAAGCAGCTAAGCCACTCGCTACGCCTCCTAAGGCCTTGTCGTCAGGATTTCTGTATAGCTTTTTGATCGACTTATCTTCTTCATAATCATAGCTAACTGGAAGGATGATCCACATCACGATGTAGGCTACCAGGGTGAAGAAGCCAAATGAGAATTTAAATCTTACCTCATCAAAAATCCAAAAGCCAGGGCCTTCGAATATGCTATTAAACTGACCGCTGAAGAGCAATAAAAGCGCAATCAAACGAATCCAAAGCGGGTCAATCCTGAAGTAGTTAGCGATTCCGGCGCATACACCTCCCAGAATTTTCTTGGGTTCGGATCGCATGAGTTTTTTATACCCTTGCTTCTCATCTCCTGGAGGAGTCACGTATTTATAGAAGTCCTCT
The DNA here is from genome assembly GCF_028823735.1 of Algoriphagus sp. NF. NCBI lineage: Bacteria > Pseudomonadati > Bacteroidota > Cytophagia > Cytophagales > Cyclobacteriaceae > Algoriphagus > Algoriphagus sp. NF. The sequence goes on along the minus strand of NZ_JAPEIB010000015.1, from coordinate 25,342 downwards.
TGCGTAGTTTCTTCTTTCTCCGGAGCAGCTTCTTCTTCTTGTTCTACGGAGACGAAATCTGCAATAGTCCCCATTTTCTTGATGAGGTTATCTACGTTTTCCGCAGTGATTACCTGCTTGTTGTTTTTAAGATTGCTGAGAAAAATCTCCGCAATTCTGTTTTCGATATCAGAAATGATTTCCTGATTATCGGAGTAAGAGGAGAAATGTCTATTGATCGCATCGAGATATTTTCGAAGGGTATCGTAGCCATCCTCTTCGATGTGGAATAAAATTCCGCTTATGTTGATACTTATGGTCTTTTTCATGTGTGTGATTTTTTTTAAGAGGTCACAAAGCTTGTCCCGAACTCGATTCGGGAGAATCTCGCATGGGATTTTCAATCGATAAGGGCTTTGGCCCTAGTATTTTTTGAGTAATGCTCGATTTCATGATTTTTTCTTTTTTCGACTACTTCTGCTTTGGTCTTGGATTATTTTTTTCGGGTGATCATTTGGGTGGAATCCAAGATGGATTGCCAGGTTTCCTGTAGGGTAGAGAGAAATTCTTTGCCCTGTTCTGTAATAGAATAGTACTTTCTCGGAGGCCCAGATTCAGATTCTACCCAGCGGTATTTGACCAGCTCCGCAGCTTTGAGACGATTGAGAAGAGGGTACAATGTGCCTTCGACTACGATCATTTGCGCTTGAGTTAGTTCCTCTATAAGATCAGAGGTATAAACTTCATCGCGCGAAATGATATGAAGGACACAGAGTTCTAGTAGTCCCTTTCTCATTTGAATTTGTGTGTTGGCTATATTCATGTCGATAGTGGTGATAGTCTTTTTCAGCCAAAATATTCTCTTCTATTCACTGAAAAGATATTTGCCTTGCTGATAATTAATGAAAAATGATACCAATCTTTTCCAAGCTACCTTGTAATGCCTAATTCTAGGCATGAAGTAGGGAGTTTCGAATTGAAAACCATTTAAAAATCCCTATTTGGGTTGTTTAAATGAGGTTTTTGTAGGATTTGAAAGATTTTGAAAAAAATAAGAGCGCCCTGCCCTTGGACTTTTTGTGTATAAAAAAATGTAGAGAACCGTACAAAAAAGTGTTCGGTCTCGTACATTTTTTTTGCGCTTCTCCAGGGAATATTTCTGAGATTAATCCATCTAACAAGAATTTGGTTATTTTGGCCTTGTGAATCAATCGAAGGCCTTTTATCTAAGGATTTTTACACTCATCACTCTTCTAGGAACAGGGTTCTCCTTGAAGGCACAGGATCTTACTCCAAAATATTCCAATGAGTTCTTGAATATTGGGGTAGGAGCTAGGGCTTTGGGAATGGGAGGAGCGCAGGTTTCGGCCGTAAGGGATGTAACGGCCTCCTACTGGAATCCCGCTGGGCTTTTTGGCACTAAAAATCGCTATGAGGCTACCTTGATGCATGCTGAATATTTTGCGGGGATAGCTCAATACGATTACTTGGCATTTACCACACCGATCAAGGATCAGAGTCAAATTGCTGTTTCTTTAATCCGCTTTGGAGTTGATGATATTCCTGATACTAGGTTTTTATATGACGCCAACGGTGCATTGAATTACAACAATATTCAGTTTTTCAATGCAGCCGACTACGCGCTCTTGCTCACGTATTCTCGGGCGATTTCAGATCGAATCAAAGTCGGGGCAAATGCCAAAGTGATTCACCGAAATGTGGGAAAATTTGCCTCTGCTTGGGGTTTCGGATTGGATATCGGAGCTATGTATCACAAGGATAAACTGACTGTTGGCCTTATGCTGCGCGATATCACCACCACCTTCAATGCTTGGGCTCATAATGCTGAGATGGTAAGAGATATCTACGCAGATACAGATAACGAAGTGCCTCTCAACTCCGTGGAACTCACCTTGCCAAGGGCTATCAGTAGCATCAGCTATTACTGGCAGCTTGGAGAAACATTTGGTCTGGTCTCAGCACTTGACCTGGATATGACCTTTGATGGAAATAGAAACACGCTAATTTCTACTTCTCTGCTGAGTATTGACCCAAGGCTTGGCTTGGAGCTGAGTTTTAAGCAGGTGGCTTTCCTGCGTACAGGAGTGAGTAATTTTCAGTACATCAAGGATTTTCAGGGTAATGAAAGTTTAAATTTCCTTCCTAGTGCAGGTTTGGGATTCAATATTAATCAGCGTTTCCAAATCGATTATGCACTTTCGGATATTGGAAATATTTCAGAGACACCTTATTCACATATTTTTAGTGTGAAAGTTTCATTAGAAAATCTCAAAGAGGAAGATAGAAAGTATAAAGGATGGGCTTACTGAAACGCATATTGATAATTGCTTTGGTCCTTTTTGCTGTAGGATCCTCACAGGCTCAGATAGCCCGATGGTATAATTATGGGCAGGACTATTACAAGATTAAAACAGCCAAAGACGGTGTCCACCGAATCCCAGCTGAGTCTTTGGAAGCAGCAGGATTGAACCTCAATTCTCTAGACCCCAGAAAGCTGAGCTTGTATCATCGGGGGAAAGAAGTAGCCATTTTCGTAGAGGGTGAAGCAGACGGACAATTGGGAAGTGGTGATTTTATAGAGTTTTACGGTTTGAGAAATGATGCTACGCTAGATTCTCTGCTTTATCGAGATAAGTTTCCAGCCAATCCCTACTTTAATTTACACTCAGATAGTACGGCGTTTTTCCTGACCGTCAAGTCTGAAGGAACTGGAAAACGAATGCTTGAAAGAGCGGATGTATCGGGCAGTATTCCTGAAATCACCAGCTTTGAGAGTAGTCGTAAAGTTGTTTTTGGAGATCAATTTTCATTGGGTGCAAGCTATACCTTGGGATTCCGGCTATCTAGTTATGACAATGGAGAGGGCTGGATGAGTACCGTAATTACCAAGGGTGCTGTTCGGAATATTCCATTTGAAAATTTAGGCCAGGTAGTCAATGGAGGAAATCCTAGATTGGTGATTGGTCTAACTGGTCGGTCAGGAAATCCTCATTTGGTGAGAATTGGAGCTGGTCGAAATGCCGGAACACAGCGAGTACTTCAGGAAGCTATTTTTGAAGGTTTTTCATCGCTTGAGCTAGAAGTTCCGCTACAATTCTTGGATTTTGATCCAAACGGAAATATAGTAATCTCTGTGAGCCCTCAAGGTCCTGAATCTGCAGATAATATCTCGATCACCTACGCTCAGATTTATTATCAAAAGTCCAAGCCATCGGTTGACTTTTTGTCTGAGGAGATTTCCGTCCCTGCTTCTGAGTCTAGGATTTCTTTACCCGGCGATGCAGCAGCGTATCGGGCATTTGAAATCACTGATCCTAGTAATCCGGAGTTTCTCAATATTACCCAAAATGGAAGTCTATTTGTTCTACAGTCTGGAGTAGCTACTGAGGCAAGTAAAATCAAAATCCAGAACCTTTCCGAAATACAGACTGTCGATAGGCTGGAGCGTGTGAGATTCAGAGATTATTTATCTCAAAGTGCCAACTATCTTTTGGTTGGTCATCGAGAGTTGCAGAAAGCAGGTACGGAATTCGAAAATGTATTGGAGGCTTATGCATCTCACCGGACATCTTCTACAGGGGGCAGCTACGATACTCTCACGCTACTCATGGAGGAGATGTATAATCAATATGCCTATGGTGAAGAAAGCCCTGTAGCCCTGTATAATTTTTTGAAAGAATATTATCCCGCACATAGACCTTCTCATGTGCTACTAGCAGGTAGGGCGCTTGCAATCTATTCAACTGCTCGGGAGGCAGGTGTGACTTACTTCTACCGAAATAGGCCTTCAGCGTTTCCCTTTCAAAGTTTAGTGCCAGTTGCAGGTTATCCTTTTTCAGATAATGAGTACGTGGTCGATTTGGATCCCCAAAACCCCAACGTGCCTGCGATAGCAATCGGAAGAATACCAGCAAAGAATGCTCAGGAACTTGAAATCTATTTAAATAAAGCTGTTGAAAAGGATGAGTTGGGTCTTTCGGAACCTTGGCAAAAAGAGCTCATCCATTTAGGAGGAGGGGTTTCAGAGTTTGAGTTGGATCGATATTTCAGCTTCCTTAATGGATTTAAGGCTATCGCCGAATCTGATTTCTTAGGAGGTAATGTGACCACTTACCGGAAGCGATCCAATAATGTGGTAGAGGTAATTGACATTACAGGAGATTTAAATGAAGGACGCTCTTTGGTGACTTTTTTTGGACATGGCTCTCCTACGATATTGGATATTGATATCGGTTTTGCATCAGATCCTACCATTAATTATCAAAATAAAGGGAAATATCCCATCATGCTCTTCAATGGCTGTGATTACGGAAGTGCTTTCGGAACTAACTATACGCAGGGAGAAGACTGGGTCATGACAGCTGATAAAGGAGCTTCTGGTATTCTGGCTAATTCATCCATTGGCGTAGACGTATTTCTTCGAAGATATTCAGAGCAATTTTATTTGGAGGCTTTTGCTGACAGTGCCAAGATATTCAGAACTGTAGGTGAGATCAAGCGGACTGCGGAAGGCAATTTTGTCAATCGATATGGCCTCAATCCACTGAATTATTCCCACATGGAGCAGATGATTCTACTGGGAGATCCGGCTACTCGACTTTTCCCCGCCGATAAGCCCGATTATTATTTGGAAGAATCTGAGGCAAGGATAGGGACCTTTGAAAATGAACCCATTACTACCCTGACGGATAGCCTGAAGCTGACATTTGTGCTTCGAAATATCGGGATTACAAGTTCTGACTCTATTCATTACAAAGTCAGCAGACAGCTGGCAGATGGGACGGTAATCAATTACCCTGAAATCCAGATTCCGGCAACAAAAAGGTTGGATACGCTCTTTTTCACCATCCCAAATGTGGAGGTGAATTCAGCTGGAGAAAATTTCTTTGAACTGATCGTCAATAGCAAGCAGGAGGTGGAGGAAATGTCCCTGACGAATAATCAGATTCGTATTTCTCAATTTATTTCGCTCAGTGGGACTTTGCACTTAAGTCCTAAAGCCTATGCCATCGAAAACTCAACTAATGCGGAGTTGATAGGTCAAATCCCGGGTAAAAACGAAACTGAAAGGATTGTCATCGTTCAACTTGATACTGCAGCAAGCTTCAATTCGGCCTATCGAAAAGAAATCCGAATTCCTACTAAAGGAATTTTCAATTGGCCGGTGGAATTACTCACGGGCCCTGATTCCGTGACTTATTTCTGGAGATCCAAATATCAGGAACCAAGACAAGGTGAAACTGATTCCTGGACGACTACCTCATTTTCTTACATCAGTAATGGTCCTGAGGGGTGGACTCAGCGGGTATTACCACAGTTTGGAGAGAATATTTTGAATAATCTAGAGGTCAATTCAAATGCCTCAAGATTAAAGTACTTGGATCAGGATTTAGGTTTTGAGGTATTTACGGTGGGTTCAGCAGTAGATAGTTTGTCATTTAGAAATACCCAATTTTTCTTAAATGAGGTTCCGCAAATCATTGACAATGTCAACAATGCTAACAGTCGACTTTGTCCAAATGGGTCTTTGGGCTTGGTGACTTTTCAGCAGAAAACCTTGCAACCTTACCTTCCAGTACCGGTGCCGGGATTTGATATTTTGGATGGGAGATCATGTGGTCGACCGCCTCAGTTAATTCAGAGCATTAGAAATGCTTGGATAGTAGCCCCCGGAAGGACCATTTTGGATGATTTTACCGAAAATGTAGAAGAGGGAGATTTTGTGGTGATTTTCACAGTAGGAGGTGTCAATTTCGATGATTGGCCGGATCAAGCCTATGCAAGATTGAAGGAATTTGGTGCCAGTGAAGTGACTCTTCGGAACTTGCAGTCTGGTGATCCCTACATTCTGTATGGACGGAAAGGAATGAAGCCCGGTGAAGCACTTGAGATCATCGGCAACCCTGACTTTGAGGTTCCTTCAAGCCAGCAAACATTGAGTTTCAAAACAGAATTGACAGGATATATAAGCGAGGGATTGATTATTACACCACAAATCGGTCCTGCAAGAAATTGGGAGGCCTTTGTCCAGGAGATCAATGATAGACCTTGGATCCAAGAAGAAGAAACCAATTTTGATATCATCGGTATCAAGTCCAATGGAGAGGAAGAAGTATTGCTTACAGAAGTGACTGATTCGCAATTGGACCTTTCATTTATCAATTCTGAAGTTTATCCATACCTCCGCCTTCGTTATCGCATGCAAGATGCAGAATCCACGGATCCGGCAGACTTGAATTTTTGGCAGGTGAATTACACTGGAGTTCCGGAAGGTGCATTAATGGTAAATCCTCGCTCCGAAACAGTCAAATTGATTGAAGGACAAACTGGGATTTTGGAATACGAATTTGTGAATGTTTCCAGAAATGACTTTTTGGATTCTATTCAGGTGAATTGGGAAATAACCAATAGTCAATCCAGGCAGGTGGAGCGATTCTCCAAAAAATTCCCAGCTCTCAAAGCAGGTGAGAGACTCAGCGAGACGATCGAGTTTAATTCCGTCGGGAAAAACGGAAGCTATGAAATTGAGATTTTCGCCAATCCAAGGATACAGCTCGAGCAGACATTCCGAAATAATCAGCTGGACTTAGGCGTATACTTTGAAGTAGAAGGGGATGATAGCCAGGATATTCTGGATGTGAATTTCGACGGAGTTTATATCATGGATGGGGACATTGTATCCCCTACAGTAATGATCAATGCCATCCTGAAAAATGACCAAGCTATTTTGTTGAAGAAGGATACCGTTGGATTGGATATTTTCCTTAAGCGAGAGTGCGAATCCTGTGATTTCGAACGAATCAATTTCTCCAATCCTAATCTGACTTGGACGCCTGCTTCTGAGAATACTGACTTCCGCGTGGCCTTCCAACCCGGACCATTAGAGGATGGTTTATATACGCTGCGAGTTCAAAATGAAGATTCACCGGAGCCATATCAGGTTAATTTTGAAGTAATCAATGAATCTCAAATTACCAATTTTTACCCTTATCCGAATCCTTTTAGCACCAGTGTCCGCTTTGTTTTCACGCTGACAGGAACAGAAATTCCCGATGAGATCAAGATTCAGATCATGACTGTCACAGGACGGGTGGTCAGAGAAATTCTACAGGATGAATTAGGGCCGATCCGTATCGGAAATAATATCACCGAATATGCCTGGGATGGACGAGATGAATATGGAGATCAGCTAGCCAATGGAGTTTACATTTACCGAGTATTGATTAGAAAGAATGGCCAGTTTATGGAACACCGGCCTTCTGCCGGAGATCGAGCCTTCAAGCAAGGCTATGGGAAAATGTATCTACTTCGCTAAGCCTTTGATAGTTTCCAATTTCTCCATATCCCCCAGATACTGGCAATCAAAAGGGTGAATACCAAAAGAATTTGCCAAGGTTCTCGAAGGTTTTCGCGGGCTTCCAAAAAATCACTGGCGATAATTCCGGCAAGAAATGCCATCAAGGTCCGGGGAAGCATTCCCGGGATACCATAGACCAGTACTTGTTTGAGCGGGATCTTCAGCGAAGCAAAGAGGAAATTGGAAATTGCAAAAGGTATTACCGGGCTGATTCTGACAAAGAAAATCAGAGAACCGATTCGCTGCATTCGTTTTTTAAAAGCTAATTCCAAATCTGGATACTTTCGAAAAACAAAATCTCTGAAATCTATATTAAGGTAGTGACCAAGCAGATAGCCGATTACATTGGCAAAGGAATAAGCCAAAACCATAATCGGAAAACCTATCCATCCGAGCCAATAGCCGGTTAACAAGGAGGTAAGTGTAGTGGGGATCAAAGCTAGTCCCATAGCAAGGGCTGCAATGAGAGTGTAAAGACTCAGGGAAGAAAAACCGCTTATCGGGATTTCAGAAAAGAAAGTATAATTTGACACCACCCATAAGCTGCCCAAAAAAGGTACAAGAGTCACCCAAATCCAAGAAAGAAGCGCCAATGGATGCCTCTGGAGGTAATATAAAATTTGGTTGAAAAAACTCCTCTTTTTTGTCATCTTTGGCTTCCCTACAGCGGTTGGGATGTCGCAAGTTTAGTGAAAATCAACCCAAATTAACTTTATTATTCATCAATCAACTATACAAAGAAATATGAAATTCGGAACCAAAGCCATTCATGCAGGTGTAGAGCCAGATCCGAGTACGGGGGCTATCATGACCCCTATCTTTCAGACTTCCACATACGTGCAGCGCTCTCCCGGAGATCATCAGGGCTATGAGTATTCCCGTACCCATAATCCCACCCGAACTGCTCTCCAGCAAAATCTTGCTGCACTTGAAAATGGCAAGCATGGAATCTGTTTTTCATCCGGATTAGGTGCGATCGATGCCGTAATCAAACTATTCCGACCTGGTGATGAAATCATCAGTACCAATGACCTTTACGGTGGTACTTATCGGCTTTTCACCAAAGTGTTTGAGCCTTTCGGTATCAAGTTTCACTTTGTGCCTATGGCAGACCCGGCAGCAATCGAGTCCAAAATCACTGCGAATACCAAGATGATCTGGGTGGAAACACCTACTAATCCCATGATGAATATTATTGATATTCAGGCAGTGGCAGACTTGGGAAAAAAATATGGAGTACTCGTGGCTGTGGACAATACATTTGCCTCCCCTTTTATCCAAAACCCACTCGATCTAGGAGCAGACATCGTGATGCACTCGGTGACTAAATACCTTGGCGGACATTCGGATGTGGTGATGGGAGCTTTGGTAGTGAATGATGATTCGCTCGCAGAGCGTTTGGTCTTTTTGCAAAACGCCTCCGGAGCGACTCCAGGTCCTCAGGATTGCTTCCTGGTACTTCGAGGCATCAAAACACTTCACCTACGGATGGAGCGTCACTCCCAAAATGGGAAGACCATTGCTGCCTATTTAAAAAATCACCCGAAAGTTGAAAAGGTATATTGGCCTGGATTTGAAGATCACCCCAATCATGATATTGCTAAAAAACAAATGCGTGACTTTGGCGGCATGATTTCATTTACGCTGAAAGGCAATCGTCTGGAAGATGCGAAGAAAGTGATGGAAAACTTCCAAGTTTTCGCATTAGCAGAGTCCTTGGGAGGAGTAGAGTCGCTTTGCGGCCACCCTGCAAGTATGACCCACGCCAGCATTCCAAAAGAAGAGCGTGAAAAGGTCGGTTTGGTAGATTCCCTGATCCGTCTCAGTGTGGGTGTGGAAGATGCTGAGGATCTAAAAAATGATCTTGCTCAAGCTTTATCTGGTATCTGATTAACCGAGAATTTTAGCAAATAATTGACTGGCCTGTTTTTCGATCACGGAAGACAGGCCTTTCTTTTTCTGCTTCAACTCCTTGGCCCAATCAAGGTATTTCTGAGATACCTTTGGTTTTTCTGCCAAAAACTGACTGAGAAATTGAATCTCCAAATGATTGATATACCAGCTATCCAGGCTATTAATCATTTGCTTCATTTCTGCATGAATACGCGCTATGAAAATCGGGTTTAATCCCAAATGCCCTAGCAGTTGTTCCAGCTTCATGATTTTCTGCAGTCCCAAATGCAAGTCTTTATAAGCTCGGCTATCCATTCCTTTTTTCCACTCGAGTTCGAAAAATTCCAACTCATCTTGGACCAACTGATGAATCGCCGTACTCACTTCAAGGACTTTAAGTCCCTTACTTGATTTTTTGACCTGGTCGAGTAGTTGACTCCATTCCGAGGTAGTACTACCCACGATTCGATCAAAAGCTACTTTATGCAATCCCCTCTTGTGAGTTTGGATAAACTGCTCATAGGAATTATATCGGATAGCTAGATTTGATTGTCTCTTTTCCAGCCCTTGTTCTACGGCCTTTAGGCGGATGATTTTTTTTAGATCTTTTTCCAAAGGCCTGAAGTCCCGAATGAGTTGGTTAGAGAGTTCTTTTTGCTCAAAATGGATTTTGCCAATCAAATCTGCGAATAGCTCGAGGTATAGCAGCTTGTCATAGAGTTGCCCGGCTTTTTTGGATCGAATCCGCTTGCTAAGCTCGAAAAACAATTGAATAGCCTCCTGATGGCTTTTTTCAAAAACAGAAAAAACAGGCGAAACTTTAGTCTGCATGGATCAAGAGATTCGTACTAGGGTCGCCCCATATCCCCATTTATCCTTCTGGGTGTCCTTAAAGTACTGAATATTTCTCAATTCACTCAGTCGCTTTTGAATTTCTTTGCGGAGGACTCCATTACCGATTCCATGAACGAAGGTGATTTCATGCATTCCAGATGCAATTGCTTGATTGAGGTTTTTTTCAAAGGTCTCAAGCTGAATTCTTAGCATCTCCGAATTACTCATTCCTGTCGGGTCTTGTACGAGCTCTTCGATGTGTAAATCGATTCGCTTTGCTGGCTTTTTGATGGGTTCGGTGATTGGTTTTGGCTTGATATTTTCCAGCTCAAGATTCAGTTTCTGAACGTCCAAATCATGGGTGGTTTGCGCCAAATGAAAAAGATATCCTCTCTTACCCAAAAGAGGTGCTTCTCCAAGATGTTTGAAAAACTGGGAAGCTTTGATCTTGAGTTTTCTTTCAAAAGGTTTCTTCTCTGGGCCTAGCTGGGTTTGAATTGGAAAAAACCGAAGTAAAAAAGCCGGCCATTCATCGAGTTGCTTTAGGATTCGGTCATCAAATTTTTTGCTTTCTCCGGAAAGTAATTTGTCGGCGAAAAGCGTCCGATGATTCGTGCCAAAAACCTCCGAGCAATGCACCAAATATCCATCCCGGCTATCGTTGATGAGGTACAGGCTGATGTTTTGATCATTGATGGGAATAAAGGCAAGATACAAACCTTGATCCTTGGGCTTGGAAATAGGTAAGGGTGTTTTTTCCTCCTCGACTCCCTCTTCTTTTCTTCCAAAATAGGCTTCCTCGGCCGAGTGGATGACTACCGCTTCAGACTTGAGAGCAGGAATAGTGAACCCATCTTCGATTTCTACTTCAATCCTACCGCTAGAGGAAATTTTTCGTACAATTCCCTCTTCTGTGCTTCGTAGTAGTCTGACTCGGTCTCCGATATTCATGAATTTAGTGCTTCTTTATAGGTGTCAATGGCTCTTTGCCTTGCAAATTTATGATCTACGATGGGTTTTGGATAATCATTGCTGTCTAATTCAGGAATCCATTTTTTAATGTAGCGTAGATCCTTGTCAAATTTGTCTGTTTGAGACTCCGGATTAAATACTCGGAAGTAAGGCTGAGCGTCCGTTCCCGTCCCAGCGGCCCATTGCCAGCCACCATTGTTAGAGGCAAGTTCAAAGTCCAGAAGCTTCCGTGCGAAATAGGCCTCTCCCCATCTCCAATCTATCAAAAGGTGTTTGGTAAGAAAGGACGCCACGATCATTCGTACACGGTTGTGCATGTATCCGGTGGTGTTGAGTTCTCTCATTCCCGCATCGACTATAGGATAGCCGGTTTTGCCTTCACACCAGGCTTTGAACTCCTCTTCGTTATTTCTCCATGGAATCTGGTCATACGCCGGCTTGAATGCCTTATCCACCACCTGTGGATTGTATGCCAAAATAGTCATGTAAAACTCTCTCCATATCAATTCATTCAAGTAAGTATCGTTGAGTTTGGAGGCAGTAAGGGCTAATTTCCGAATCGAGATTGTGCCAAATCGTAGGTGAATTCCAAGTCGACTCGTTCCTTCTTTTGCAGGGAAGTTTCGATTTTTATCATAATGCCGAATGATATCTTCGTCTGTCATTTTAGGAGGAATTTCAATCGAAGATTTTTCGAAGCCTACCTCTTTGAGCGAGGGGAGATCAAATGCTTTGCACTCTAGAAGATTTTTCCAATGGAAATAATTCAGGGGCTCTATGGTCTGTTTTTTAAACTCCTCTAGCCAAACCCTACTGTATGGGGTGAAGACTTTGTAGAAATCTCCGGAGCCATTCAAAACTTCTCCCGGCTCAAAAATCATTTGATCTTTGAAGGTGAAGAGTTCAATATCTTTTTCCTTAAGAAGTTTTGCCACTTCCTTATCACGCTCTTTGGCATAGGGCTCATAATCCCTATTGGTATAGACTGCCTGCACGTCGTAATCCTCGAGAAGGGATTTGAAAACTTCCACAGGACGTCCAATTTTCACCAGAAGGCTGCTGTCTTTTTCTTCAAATTGTGACTTGAGATCTGTGATTTGATCGTGGATGAAGCCTACTCTTGCATCATATTTATCCTCCAGTTTTTCGAGGATATTTTGATCAAAAATGAATAGGGGGAGTACATTTTCCTCCTGCGAAAGTGCGTAATACAGTCCAGTATTGTCATCCAGACGAAGGTCTCGTCGAAACCAAAACAGCGTGATTTTTTGCATAATTTACTTTTTCAAAATAAGCCCATAGCCTACAAAAATGTTTTCTTATCGTTGATCGATATGGATAATTTGAACGGGTTTATTGTAAATAGAATCAAGTCTCTCCACTACCGGGCTTAGATCGATCGGTTTCCAATCGGCTTCTTCTTGAAATCTGAGGTAGTTATCAGAGTCTTCAATCAGGGAGGTGTTTCTTTTTTTCTCCTTCCGCTGTGTGATTTTCTGGAATAGTTCGGAGAAAGAATTGAAGGAAACATTTTGAGTGAGTGCTACCCCGTAGGTGACAATATTCTGTGATAGCGAGAGCGAAGTGAAGGTATTGAAGTTATTTCTATTGAATATTCGCATTCGATATACCCCATCGTCTGTGAGTAAGTATTCAGCTTGCCAGTCACCAATGATGGATGCAGCTCCAGCCTGCCCGGTATTATCTGTAAATCCACCATCTCTTGACACCCTTAGTCGGCCGTCGAGGAAAGTATAGGCAACACTTAGCTGGAAAGTTTCCAGGGTGTTTTGATCCAGGTTGGCAAGGTCTATATTGATTTCAAGGTTTTTATCCACTTGGCTGGCAAGTGAATTAAGTTGGGCTGATAGCAATTGCCCCAAGCTATTTGATATGGAGTTGACGCCTGCAAACTGACCCTCCGGAGAAAATGAACGGCTCATGATCACTGAGAAAACCTGTCGGTTCATTTCCTGCTCATCGTTGGCGATACGAGACTGAAAGGATGAGATGGCAGTTTGAACTTCTCCACTATTGGGAAGCTCAGAGAAATCAAAACCAAAGGAAATATCAGGCGACATCAGTTCCCCGTCAAGATTCATGATAACACTGACTGGGTAACGCCTGTTGGTACCATTTTGCTGATCTTGTGTCGTACTCGTGGCCAGTAAAGGCTGAATAGATACGGACTCTGTGTATTGTGCGGTAAGGTCGAGGATTCCCTCATACGGATCTCCATACCAAGATATTCTGCCCCCGGGCTGTACGGTGAATTTTTTATTCACGACATTGTAAAGGGAGAAATCATAACTCGCTTCGGTCACCTCGTAGGTACCATTCAGCTGGAAGGTCCCTTGGGTATCGATATTCATGGTCAGGACACCTCTGCCTCGTCCTGAGATTTTTTCCTGCGTCCGTGGGTCAATGATTATTTCAGCATAGGCATCGGGAGTTACCTCCATGGTGAAGTTCATCTGGAAGTTCTGAATGTCTAGGCGATCTATTTCTTCATTAATTGACTGGACAGATACTGTATCATAAATATTGATAAAAGTGATGTAGTCTTCACTGACCTGCTCATTACTGCTGCTCAAAGGAATGAAAATCCGGGTATCGCGTTCACTTCTTGCTCTTGCGTCCATGATGAGATTATCGGTATTTCCACTTAAATCCATTTCCCCTGTCACATAAATGTTCCCGTAAAAGACCTCATTGTCTTTGGCAGAGGTATTCATGACTTGAAAGTTTCTTAAGTCAGCCTGTATGTCAAGTCTGATGTTATCCAAGCCTTGGTAGTTTAATCCACCCTTCAGGTCAGCTGTATTTCCCCGTACATCCTTTGCAATTAATTTGTCAAAGCGAACTTGACCTGGAGTAAAAAGCACGCTCCCATCCAATTGATAAAGAGTATTCAGGTAATTGACACGTAATTTTCCCTGATCGATCTTTCCCTCACCCACCAAGGTAGGATTAATGGCATCACCTTTCAGCTGAATGTCACCGGTGATCTGCCCCCCCATGTCAGAGAGGTAATTGGAGAGAAATGGCTCGAAAATTTTGATTTCTGCCTCTTGAAGTTTTCCGTTGAGATCAAATTCAAGAGAGCCGAGCTCCAAGTCACCTCCCAGAGTGATGGTTTTTTTTCCATCAAGCATATTTTCAATTTGCAAAACCATTGCATCATCCTTAAGATGAGCTTCTGTTGAGAGGTCTCCGATAGGGATTTCGTTAATCGTCAGATTCTTTATTCCGATTTCGGCATCCAAAGTCATTTTACCTGCCTCTCCTGTACTGGAGCGAATCAGTCCGTTTACCTTTCCTTCATATTCCTGTGGAGTCAGGGTGTTGAGAATATTGGCATTCACCTGATCAAGGCTCAAAGTCCATTCATCCTCCGGGCGATTGCTTAAAACTCCCTCTAAGTCAATTTTTTGTTCGCCAGAAATGAGCATCAGGTTTTCAAACTTTACAGAACCGGGAAGGAGTGTGACGAGGTTGTTGGGGTCAAACTGCCAGTTACTACTTAGTACAGTGAGTTGGGAAGGCTTGAGCTGTAGAGTGGTTTGAGAAGGGGAAAATTGAGCTACTGCATTGACACGGGCCTTGCTTTGAGTCGAGTCCTGATCCAGGGCTAAATTCAGATCCAGGGCATCGTTGTTCCAAATTGCTTCAAATCCCAAATTGCTGAAATCGAGCTTTCCGCCAATATTTTGTTGCTTTGAGAAGATGTAAAAAGAAGCTAAAATCTCGGGACTGTTGATGATTTTGGAAGTGTTGAAATCAATATTTACCTGCCTTGCTTCATTAGAACCATATCGTAGCGTGTCAACCCCTGAGAAAAAGTTGAAAATCGTATTTTCTTCTGTTTGATAAAATGCTCCTTCGACTAGGGTGTTTTTAGAAATATAAAGATCGGGTTTGAGTAGTCGTAGAATGGGATTTATATCAATCAGGTTGATATTCAGGTCAAGATTGTAAGGGACAGAAAAATAGTCCGTGTTTTCCGCCACTGGGGCTTCGTCTTGCAGAAGTATGGCCAAATATTGCTGAAGCAAAAAAGGTAAATCCTTTGCCATTTGCTCCAATTTAAACTGACCCGACGCACCAGCAACGATGTAGTCAGAGTTTAGAGACATAGTCCTCGTACCTCCGGCAAAAAGTGACTGAAAATAAAAATCTCCTACTTCCAATACCCTGTCTTGGTAGCCGACGACTAAATCATTGAATCGCATAATTCCAGTCAAATCGTCGATATTGATCCCTTGGGTGTCAATTTCCAACTTTCCTTTGAAATATGCTGGTGTGTCAATCAGATTAATAGCTTGAAGATTGGCCGAGTCTAGTGTGAGCAGAAGAGAAATAGCTTCCGAGCTGTCCTTTAGATTGATACTTCCCCCACCATTTAATTTTAGGTTTGGGTCATTGATGCTGATATTCCCTTCGAAAAGCTCCAAGCCGTATTTTGCGTCAGTTTGGATCCCTGTGTAATTGTAGCCCAATAGTCCGAAATTTGAAACATTGGCGTCTAGGTCCAAAAGCAAATCATCCAGTGACTTTCCTTCTGCCTCTACCGTACCGCTTAATGAGATTTTTTGAAAAGTTTCTCGCTGATCGGTCAGGATGCCTAGATTGAAGTTTTCAACATCTACTCGGGACACGACTTCATTCTTCCCGTTTTGGTTTTCATAGCGGATCCTGCCTGAAACTTTTCCTATTGAAGTTCGAAAATCTCCATCCGTATCGAACCGATCTAAAAAACCTCTGAAATTTGAACTGAGGCGAATAGTTCCAAATTTCAAAACCTCCGTTTTGCTGGATTCTGGCAAGTAAGGACTTAAATCTTTGGTGTCAAGCGTGGAGTTTTGAAGAGAAAGGTTGATGTATGTATTTTCTATATCTGGCAAGCCGTCTAGCAAAATCGATCCAAATACCTCCGTTTTTTCGCCGAGTCTAAGAATAAATTCATCTGTTTTGATTTCTGAAACCGGACCTGTGAAGTTTCCCGTGATTACTAGTTCATCCTGAATATCGGGAAGAGTAGGGGCGAAAAAGCGAAGATCTCCCAATCCTAAAGTGGTTTCTTTCATGTTGGCATTGATTGTCACCTCGGTAATGAATTCCGAGAAAGCCCCGACTGAACTATATTCCAGTCTTAAAAAATCTTTGATGTGACTTTCATTCGTTACTAGCTTCAAATTCGCAAATTCCATAAACCGGGGAGAGTAAATGAAATCAGTCCGAAATTCCTTGATATTTAATCCAGACCCAGATTCGAGGCCAACCATGTGGGCTATCTTGATGCCAATTTCACCTCCGTCGAGGTAGAATTCACTGGCAGAAATGCTAATGTCCTCAAACCGCATACGGTTATAATCCAAGCCTTCAGAAATGGGCTCGGAATTGAAGTTGACCAAGGCAAAGCTTGAGTTGCGCATATCGATCTGCCCAATCCCAAATTTCGGGCTTGCTCCTCCGCCTCCTGAGCTGAAACGATTGCTTAATTCATTGACCCAAAGGTTAATATTCATTGATGAGTCACCTTGATGGGTCAAAAGCTGAATTTTTGCTTTTTCGATCCTCACCTGGTCAAGGCTTGGCTGACCTGCCGCAAGGAGCTTTCCCAATTCAAAATCCACAAAGATTTCCCCTGCACCAATCATGATACTATCTCGGTGATCTCGGATTTCTACATCCGAGAGACTCAAAGCGTCCATCCAATTCAGGTGAATTCTTCCAATAGAGGTTTCAAACTGACTGTCAGAATTCAGAAAATTAGTAGCCCGTTGAATGAGCCAATTTTGGACTGGAGCAGTTTGAACCAATAGGGCAACAGCGATCAGGAACACTGTCAGAGAAAAGATTACCCATAAGACTATCCGGAACGCTTTGTGCAAAAAATCCGTAACTTTCGGTTTATTTTCCAATGGGTACTAAGACTAATTACATACTAGCTATCGAATCATCCTGTGACGAAACATCCGCCTCAGTGATCGCTAATGGCAAAGTACTTAATAATATCATCGCCACACAATCAGTTCACGAAAAATATGGAGGGGTAGTTCCGGAGCTAGCTTCTCGGGCACATCAAGAAAATATAGTGCCAGTCGTCCAGGAGGCATTGGATTCCGCAAGTATTTCAAAATCTGAGCTTTCTGCGATAGCATTTACCCGTGGACCCGGTCTGATGGGAGCGCTTTTGGTGGGAGTGAGTTTTGCCAAGGCAATGGCACAGGCATTGGATATCCCGCTTATTGAGGTAAATCATATGCAGGCGCACGTCTTAGCGCATTTTATTGAGGATCCCAAGCCTACTTTTCCATTTCTCTGTTTGACAGTAAGTGGAGGCCATACGCAATTGGTCAAAGTAAATTCAGCCTTGGACATGCAAGTAATTGGGGAGACTCGGGATGATGCTGTAGGCGAGGCATTTGATAAGACGGCGAAACTTCTCGGCTTGCCTTATCCAGGTGGTCCTTTGATCGATAAATATGCAAAAGAGGGAAATCCTAAAGCTTTTGATTTTCCGGTGACCCGAATGCCGAATCTGGATTTTTCCTTCAGTGGAATCAAGACTGCAGTTTTATATTTTCTGAAAGAGCAACTTCAAGGAAATCCGGACTTTATTCAGGAAAATTTATTCGACCTCTGTGCAAGCATTCAATATACTTTGATCGAAATGCTTCGTATCAAATTGGTGCAAGCTGCCAAAGAAACTGGGATCCGGCAAATAGCCATAGCAGGGGGTGTTTCGGCTAATTCAGGGTTGAGGAAGACATTGGAATTGGAGGCAAAAAAGAGAAACTGGGAACTTTTTATTCCAAAATTTGAGTACTGCACAGACAATGCGGCGATGATAGCCATGGCAGCACACTTTAAATATTTGGAAGGGGAATTTTCCTCTTTGGAGGTCACGCCTCTTGCAAAAATGAAAATCTAAAATGGCAGATAAGAAGAAGTTTGATAAGATTGTCAATATCAAGAATAAGAAGGCAAGCTTTCAATTTGAGTTTATTGATACGTTCAAAGCTGGAATCATGCTGAAAGGCACGGAAATCAAATCCATCCGCGAGGGAAAGGTCTCTCTCACAGAGTCTTTCTGCGTTTTTTTAGACGGGGAACTTTTTGTGAGGCAAATGCATATCGCCCCTTACTCCATGGCTTCTAGCTATAATCACGAGGCGGTAAGAGACCGGAAACTCCTTCTCAATAAGAAAGAACTTGAAAAACTCCACACGAAGTCCCAAGAAAAGGGGCTGACTATCATTCCTGTTCGTATATTTATCAATGATCGTGGGCTGGCAAAAATGGAAATTGCCCTCGGAAGAGGTAAAAAGACTCACGACAAGCGACAGGACTTGAAAGCTAAAGATGCCAAAAGAGAACTTCAACGAATGGCCCTTAATTGATTCCTTCGGGATTTGTAGGCAAACCCTGCTCCCCGTATATCGACAGCCAAGTACCAATTCGGCGATGATTTCCCAACTTTTATTTGGGGAATGCTATCAAGTACTGGCTGTGTCTACAGATCGTCAGTGGTATCGCATTTTTCATGAGGACAGTAGAATGGGAGGCTGGATCTCGACAAAGTCACTCAAGGAAATCCACAAAGACGAGTATCAAAATTTTCTAGACCAAGATTTTCAGATAGTTACAAGCCCCATAGCAGCCATAGAATATATGGGGACAAATCTATATTTGCTGCCTGGAAGCCGCTTGCACTTTTCGGAATTAGAGCTCTTCAATTGGCAGGAAACTATAGGCTTTACCGGAACTAGCCGAGCCCATGCTAAGCGAGCAGATCGGGATGAATTACTGGAAATTGCACTTCGGTATATCAATGCTCCTTGGCAAGCGGGAGGCCGAAGTATTTTTGGTTTGGACGAGCTTCAGGGATTCGCTTTGATCTACTCCATCGCCGGATATCAATGGTCTTCAGCTACTTTGCCCGGAAGAATTTTACCTTTTAATCATGCCATGCCGGGAGATTTATTTATTTTTCATGATGAAGATTCTCGTCAAGATCAATTCGCAATCTACCTGGGCATGGAGGAAGTACTTTGGATGGATAGTCGGATGAAAGTATCAGATCTTGAGGAATGGGAGGGTTTTCTTGCAAACAATCGAAATAAACAGGTCGTTTTGGAAGCTAGGTCAGTGTTTAATTGAAGATGGAAAAGCGGGTATTGGTATTAAATTTAGATCACTCACCAGTGGCAGTGGTTTCGGCCCAAAAGGCTATTGTTCTTACTTTGCTTGAGAAGGCAACCATGCTATCCACCTACGAACTTTTACAGATCCGAACCATTAGTAGAAGTTTTGAATATCCCGCTGTCATCCGACTTAATCAATATAAAAGCATTCCTTATCGGGGGGTGATGCTCAATCGGGCTAACCTTTTTCGAAGAGACAATGGAGAATGTCAGTATTGTGGATCGGTGAAGCATTTGACAATTGATCATGTTGTACCTCGATCTAAGGGTGGAAAAACGTCCTGGACCAATCTGGTTACCGCCTGCAATCGCTGCAACGTAAATAAAGGAAACAAGACACCGGAAGAAGCAGGAATGCCTCTAAAAATCCTTCCTTTTAAGCCAACCCTATCTTATTTTTTGGCTGATTATGCCGAGAGACATGCCGAGGAATGGCTTCCTTTTTTAAATGTGAAAGTTGTTCCTGGCTGATAAAATTTTTTTTGGCAATAAAATTGCCTAGGTATCAATATGAACCTATCCTTTTTTTCCCCTGTACTGCTTTCGCTCTTCTTGAGCATTTCTAGCATAGAAGCACAACAACTCATCGGTAAATGGCAATTGGTTTACTTCGATGGGATTGATCGAATTAGAAATTCCGCCCAATTCAGAGAAGCCGACTCAGCTACCCGGGCAAATATGGAATATCGAATCAAGAATAGGCTTGAGTCCACGATATATCAATTTACCCCAGGAGATTCCCTTCGCTATACCGACATGGTCAATCAGACCATCGTACAGCGTCGTGCTCAAATTGAGATCGGTGAAGGGGATGTATTGATCATCCGTGAGGGAGAAATGGAGCGAAAGGCAAAAATCGTAGACTTTGATGAGAATAGATTGGTGCTGGAACCCATTACAAAGTCAGGCAATAGTGGTAAACTGGTTTTTGAGCGAGTAGTAGAAAAGCCTAAAAAATAAACTACTTAAAATTGAGCTCCAACTGATCTGGTAAAAGCTTAAAGCTTGATCGGTGCCACGGCGTAGCTCCATGGTCTGAGATTCCCTTTCGATGCACTTTTGTGGGGTATCCTGCATTGGTTTCCCATCCGTAGTAAGGGAAATCCTCTGCTAGTTGGGCCATCAAATCATCTCGATAGACTTTTGCCAAAATGGAAGCAGCTGCAATGCTGGCATACTTTCCATCGCCCTTGATCACGCAGGTATGAGGTATTTGTAAATCAGACTTCCATCGATTCCCATCGATCAATAAGTGATGGGGTTGAGTTTTTAGTCCCAAAACAGCTCGCTTCATTGCTAAGAAAGAGGCATTCAAAATATTGATTTGGTCGATCTCGGCTACGCTTGCCTCTGCGATGGCCCAGCTAAGTGCAGTGGACTTGATTTCTTCTACCAATTCTTCCCGCTGCGATTTGAGTAATTTTTTGGAGTCATTTACCCAAGGGTTCGAAAAATCCTCAGGTAGAATAACAGCAGCTGCCACGACGGGACCTGCAAGACAGCCCCTTCCTACTTCATCACAGCCTGCTTCGAGGCGATTAGCTTCTAAAAAGGGGAGTAGAGGCATGTACTTCTAGTTTTTCTTCCTTGTAATACTTATGGATCATCTCTGCCACTAAGCCTGTCCATCCTGTCTGATGGGAAGCGCCAAGGCCTTTGCCACTATCACCATGAAAATATTCATAGAATAATATGTGATCCTTGAAATGAGGGTCTTTCTGGAATTTTTCCTGATTCCCAAAGACAGGTCTGTTTCCATTCGCATCTCGCATGAAAATCTTCATACATCGCAGAGAAAGTTCCTTTGCAATCATATCCATGGAAAGGTAATTGCCCGATCCGGTTGGGTATTCGATCGAGAAGTCACCGCCATAGTAGAAGTTGAATTTCTTCAGCGACTCAATGATCAGGTAATTAATAGGGAACCATATCGGTCCTCGCCAATTTGAGTTGCCTCCAAACATCCGGGTGTCAGACTCTCCGGGAGTATATCTGATTGAATAGGCATCTCCGTTCATTTGAAGTGTGTAAGGTTTGGCCAAATGGAATTTGGATAGGGATCGAATCCCAAAATCACTCAAAAACTCCTCGGAATCCAACATCTTGTGAAGGACACTTCGCATTCGGTGTCCTCGCAGCAAAGAGAAAAGTCTGCGTTTACCTTTTCCTGGATGAATCCAACTTGATACCAGCGCTGCTAATTTTGGCTTTTCTCGCATAAAGAAGTCCAGCCTTTTCTTGAATTCAGGCAGGCTTTCGAAGAGCTCTTCTCGTATAGGCTCCACCGCAAAAAGTGGAATCAAACCCACAATAGAGCGAACCTTTAGCTTTTCTGGCTCTTTTCCTTTGAAGTGGAAAACGTCATAGAAAAACTGATCCTCATCATCCCAAAGCGATATGTGTTCCTTTGAGATATTGTTCATTGCTCCGGCGATGTAGAGAAAATGCTCCAGAAATTTAGTCGCAGTGTACTGATACACAGTGTTGAACTCGCAAAGATCCAAGGACATTCGAAGCATATTCAACGAAAACATAGCCATCCAAGAAGTACCATCGGCTTGTTCCAGTTTGCCCTGATAATACTCCGCTGCAGATCTATCGAAAATGGAAATATTATCCAGTCCTAAGAATCCTCCCTCGAATATATTTTTGCCGTCATTATCTTTTCGATTGACCCACCAGGTGAAATTGAGCATGAGTTTGTGCATTGCACGCTCTAGAAATTCCTGGTCACCTTTTCCTCCATTGGCTTTTTTATCTATTTGATAAACGCGCTGCACCGCATAAGCATGAACCGGTGGATTGACATCCGAGAAGTTCCACTCATAGGCTGGGATTTGACCATTGGGATGCATGTACCACTCATTGAGTAGCAGTAGCAGCTGATCTTTGGCAAATTCCGGGTCAATTCGAGCTATTGGAATACAATGAAATGCTAAGTCCCATGCCGCATACCATGGATATTCCCATTTGTCCGGCATGGAAATGATATCGTAGTTTTGAAGGTGTCGCCACTGATGATTTCGGCCTTTCTTTCGAGCACATGGAGGGACATATCTCCCAGGGTCTCCTTCCAGCCACCGCTCTACATCGTAATAATAAAACTGCTTAGACCACATCATGCCCGCATAGGCTTGCCGCTGTATTTGTCTTAGGTCAGGATCCGTAACCCGATCTTGCAATTGACTGTAAAACTCATCGGCCTCCCGCTTTCTTTCTTCTAAGCAGGTTTCACAAATTTCTAGTGGCTGATCTTCCAACTGATGCTGAAGTCGCATTTTGATCTCTACTTTTTCTCCAGCTGGAATGTCAAGGTGGTAAATGGCCGCTGCTTTGGTGCCGGTAAACTTTGGATTGACTTTGGAGTCATCCTTTTTGATCAGATAATCATTGATACCGTCTTTATGAAACTCCCGCTCGTTGGGGATATTGTAGAGCCTTTCCCGATTGGTTTCATTATCACAAAACCGAATATCTGGGTTGCCACTGAAGGTGATGGAATAGTTTCCTGATTTGGGATTGAACGCTTTGATTCTATTTGAGCGGACCAGACTCAACTTTGGCATGAAGGGTTCGTGACCTGTAAACCAAGTTTTTCGAAACCAAAGCGTGGGCATCACCCAAATGGGAGCTGATTCGGGACCTCTGTTATGGATGGTTACTTTCGCGACAATGTCTTCTGCGTCATTTTTGGCATATTCTATAAAAATGTCAAAGTACCGATCCTCGTCAAAGACTCCTGTGTCGATCAGTTCAAATTCAGGGTCGGTCTTTTGCCTTTTCTTATTTTCCAGAAGTAGTTTTTGGTAAGGGAATTCGGCTTGAGGATACTTATAAAGCATCTTCATGTAGGAGTGAGTCGGCGTGGAGTCAAGATAGTAATAGATTTCCTTGACGTCCTCTCCATGATTTCCCTGATTTCCTGTCAATCCAAAAAGTCGCTCTTTGATAAATGGGTCTTTTCCATTCCAAAATGCCCAGGCAAGACAAAGTTTTTGTTTGTGGTCGGAGATTCCACCGATGCCTTCCTCTCCCCAGCGATATGCCTTGCTACGTGCTTCATCGTGTGTCACATTTTCCCAGGCTGCACCATCAGGGCTATAGTCTTCACGGACGGTTCCCCACTGTCTCTCAGTGAGATAGGGGCCCCATTTTTTCCAGTGCTTTTTGTATTCTCTATCTTCCTGTAATCGTATATGTTCGGCTAACATGGTCTTCTTCTTGAGCAGGTGGTGAAATTATCAATTTCTGGGTATTTAAGCCGAAAATTCACAATTCTGTTCAGCTCAGCTGATTATTTTTTCTTGGAGAGGAAGTATTTAGAGGTTGTTTTTCAGCTGTTTATGAAACGAACTCCTTTAAAGTGCCTATTTCTCAGTTTTTAGAATTCACTTATGCTTTTCTAAAAATATCATAAAACTATTCTTCTACATTTGTAGAATAATAAAACTCTTCTACATTTGTAGAATGTTAATCTCAACATCTATGCTATCCAAAGCCGAAGAAGAATTAATGAATCACCTTTGGGAAAAGGAAAAAGCTTTTCTGAAAGATCTGATTGAAATGTACCCTGATCCCAAGCCTGCAGCGACTACTATTTCCACCTTGCTCAAACGAATGCAGGAGAAAAAATTCGTGGACTATCAGACAGAGGGAAAGGCTAGGCTTTATTTTCCCTTGGTATCAAAAGAGTCCTATTTTGGCAACCACCTTCAAGGTCTGATAAAGAACTTTTTCAATGATTCTCCTGCTCAGTTTGCTTCATTTTTTGCGAAGCAAAGCTCTTTTACCGAGGCTCAATTAAAAGAGCTAAAGTCTATGATAGATGACCAACTAAACCAAAAAAAGTAATGGAATACTTGCTCAAATCCATCCTTTGCTTACTGCTATTGCTGCTATTTTATCGTCTGTTTTTGCAGCAGGAAGTCTTGTATCGATTTAATCGCTTCGTTCTTTTGTCTGTCGTCATTGGATCTTTTTTTATTCCTTTGATCACCTTTGAAGTGGTGCAGGAAGTGCCTGAAGAGCTTTTTTCGGGAGTTAATTCGACTTCTAAAGACCCTGTTTATCCATCTCAAACCACTATAACTACTATTGAATTTACTAAAGGTGTTGACTCTCATACGACGAAGATTGCTTGGGGAAAAATAGCATGGGGGATTTATCTTCTGGTTGTGGTCGTTTTCTTGATTCGTTTTCTTCGGAATATTTATCTTATCCAAGATCAGATTCGGAAGAATATCCGGGTCCGCTACCGAGGTGAAAATTTGGTTTTAATAAATGGAGAGACTCCTCCGTTTTCCTTTCTTGATTATATTTTTTATCCCAAGTCAAGCTTTGAAAAGGAAGGGATTCCCGAACCGATTTTTCTCCATGAGCAATGCCACGTGCGGGAAAGACATAGTTGGGATATTCTCTTCATTGAGCTTTTGCTAATACCATTCTGGTTTCATCCTGGCTTACATTTCGCACTACAGGCCATCCGTCTCAATCACGAGTTTATTGCAGATCATGAAGTGATCAAAAGAACTCCTATCCAAGAATACCAATATCTCCTTGTTTCTGTTCTTTCCGGGCAAAATGGATTTTCGCTCGGAAGTAGCTTAAAATTTTCCCTTACCAAAAAACGATTTTCCATGATGACCAAGACATCGAAATCCGGAATTCAACTTCTTAAACTGGCTGGCCTATTTGCCTTTTTGGGGATTGTAGTGACTGTATTTGCAGAAAAAGTAAGTGTTTACAAGCCAGCTCAAGATTCAGTTTCGGTTTTTGAGAATGCTACTTCATTGGAATCTAAAGTTCAAACTTCAACTAGTGGAGTTGAGGCAGAAAAAGAAAAGTACTACCAAGGTGCCATTTTTTTAATCGAAAGCGAAGAAAAGAAGCAGTACAAACAGAAAAGCTATTCTCAACTTTCAGAAGCACAAAAAGAAAGGCTTTTGTATAAAAACGGTCCTGTGGAAAAGAGAAATCCGGAACACAAAGATTTTGAATCATGGAAAAATAAAGATGAGGTAGCAATTTGGATAGATGGAAAACCAGTGGAAAATGCTCTCTTGGAATCGTTTAGGCC